>CANHJA010000161.1 GCA_947460795.1 Bacteroidota bacterium
GTGCAGAAAAAGTAAGTGCTTGGTGGTTGATCGCCAGTTATGGAGTTGTCACTATTGGAGAATTGTGTTTAAGCCCAATGGGTTTATCAATAGTTTCTAAATTAAGTCCCCCAAGAATTACAGCCTTAATGATGGGCGGTTGGTTTTTATCAACTTCTATTGGCAATAAATTAAGTGGTGTTTTAGCGAGTATGTGGGATGGCTACGAAGACAAAGGAAATTTCTTTTTAGTCAATTTTTCATTGTTGGTAATCGCATTTTTATTCATGCTGTTAATTCTTAAATGGTTGAATAAAATTTTTAATGAATATGTGAAGTAAACTCAATACTTCCTTATTAAATTTTATAGCAGGCCATGGATGCTGGTGAATCGTATTCTAATGAAGAGGCTAAATTAATTGCTTCTCCATGGTAACCGTTAAATGGAATAAAAAATCAGAGTAACCTATTTCATTTCAAAAAATGAAATTCGGATTGTTCGAGTTCGCCATACAA
Source organism: Bacteroidota bacterium (assembly GCA_947460795.1). GTDB lineage: Bacteria > Bacteroidota > Bacteroidia > Chitinophagales > Chitinophagaceae > OLB11. The sequence continues at coordinate 496 of CANHJA010000161.1, forward strand.
AGATGAATCCCAAAAACTTCTAAATATTTCCTCCATAAACTAAAACTATCAAGCTATCCTTAGAAAAGAATTTTTTTCGTAGTACTTTTGTGCTCTTTAAAAAAAGAAAGCGTCTTTTGTTGATCTGAATCAGTAAACTCAATACGCCACTATAAAAAATTAAATTACATGTCTTTATCAGAACAAGAAATCATTCGTAGAGAGAAATTAGCTCACTTACAAAGCATGGGCATCGATCCCTATCCAGCGCCATTATTTCCCGTATCCCATTACAGTGAAGATGCTAAAAAGCAATATTCCGACAACAACAATGAAGCATTTGATGTGGTTGTTGCAGGACGTATCATGAGCATCAACGACAAGGGAAAAGTATTTTTCATTAAAATACAAGATGCAAAAGGCATCATTCAATGCTATATAAAACGGGATGAAATTTGCCCTGAAGAAGACAATAAAATATTGTTTGACGAAGTCGTAAAGAAAGCCGACTTAGGCGATATCATCGGAGTGAAAGGCTATATGTTCACCACTAAAACGGGCGAAATTTCGATTCATTCAAAAGAAGTAACCTTACTTTCTAAAAGTTTGAAACCATTGCCAGTGGTAAAACGTGATGAAGAAGGAAACGTGTTTGATGAAGTAACCGATCCGGAGTTCAGATATCGTCAGCGCTATGCCGATTTAGTAATCAATCCACATGTGAGAGAAACCTTTGCAAAACGCACGAAATTAATGAACAGCATTCGTACGTATTTAAACGATATGGGCGCTTTGGAAGTAGATACTCCTGTATTGCAAAGCATTCCTGGTGGTGCAGCTGCACGCCCATTTATAACCCACCACAACGCACTCGACATCCCATTGTATTTGCGTATTGCGAATGAATTGTATTTAAAACGTTTAGTCGTTGGAGGGTTTGATTTTGTGTATGAGTTCAGTCGTAATTTCAGAAATGAAGGTATGGACAGAACCCACAATCCTGAGTTTACCGTATTGGAATTTTACGTAGCCTACAAAGATTATATCTGGATGATGGAAACTACGGAGCAACTATTGGAAAAAGTAGCCTTGGCTACCAACAACAAAACATTGCTTACCGTTGGCGACAATGAAATAGAATTTAAAGCGCCATACAAACGCATCAGTATTTACGACGCCATTAAAGAGCATACCGGCATCGATGTGAGTGGCATGGATGAAACAGGCTTGCGTGAAGTGTGCAAACAATTAAATATTCATGTAGAAGCATCGTCGGGTAAAGGAAAATTGATTGATGAAATTTTTGGAGAAAAATGTGAGAAACACTACATCCAACCAACTTTTATCATCGACTATCCGGTAGAAATGAGTCCGTTGACAAAAAAACACCGCAGCAAAGCAGGCTTGGTAGAGCGTTTTGAGTTGATGGTAAACGGAAAAGAAATTGCCAACGCCTACACCGAGTTAAACGATCCGATAGACCAACGCGCACGTTTTGAAGAGCAATCTAAACTCATGGAGCGTGGCGATGACGAAGCCATGTTTATCGACTACGATTTTCTTCGTGCATTGGAATATGGCATGCCACCAACGGCTGGTATTGGTTTTGGTATCGACCGTTTAACGATGCTCATGACCAACGAATCGAGCATACAAGATGTTCTTTTCTTCCCTCAAATGAGACCCGAAAAAATGGATTAATAAAAAACATCCCACAATATAAAAAGCTCCCTTTCAGGAGCTTTTTTTTATTTTATGGAATCGAGGACATTTTCTTTGTGCATCTTCGGTGGCGCCTGTTCCGCTATTCGGAAACGCAGAAGCAGTCTAATTAAACCTTTGGCATAAAACCAAATTGGCATTTCATCCTAACGTTGAATTTTTTATTCAATCAATTTATCTTTTAATTTGTCCCAAGCAGCAGTTGTAATTACGCTGGTATATTTTGATTGTTTGTCTTTACTATATGTTACAATGTATTCAGCTCTATCTTTTGAATCTGGATGTGTGTTTATCCAAGTCAAATACTGAGTAGCTTCATTTTCCTTCTCTGAAAGTTTAAATAGAAAATCAGCAAATGGAGCTGGATTTATTTTTGCTTTTATAAGATAATCTACCGCTTTTATATCCGCTTCTTTTTCTAAGCTTCTATCAAATGCAGTTGATGAAAGCATTTTGGCAGTCTCTTTAATTACCTCGGTACCTCCTTTTCCTGTTGTCATTGAAATTAAAACAGAAAGCCCAACTTCTTTGACAAGTTTTTTCATCACATGATTCAAATTAATGTGCGCCATCTCATGGCAAATAACCCCACACAATTCTTCCTGATTGTCTGCGTTTAGTATTAAGCCGCTGTAAATAATTAAATGTCCATTTGGCAAAGCGAAAGCATTGATGTCTTCTTTAGTAAATACATGCACTTTTATAGATTCTCTATTGATGTTATTGGCGGTGCATATTCGACTGACCATACTGTCAATCGTTTTTATCACAAATGGATTTTTATTTTCTTGTTCATTCTTTTGGAAAGTTTCCCAAAAAAGATCGCCTAGCTTTTCTTCTGTTTTATCTGTGACTTTCTGAACATTGAAAACTCGAACCCAATTTATTTTTGTAAGCAAAAACCAACTACCAAAAAATAACATAAGGGTAATGGCTCCTTGAATAATCGTTTTTTTCATAATTATGATTTACAAATTAGGGATGTCAAACTGCCATAAAACCACCATTCTACATGAATGCCTTTTCTTGTTTTAATGGCCGTGTAAATGGTTGTGATAAATTCAACAATATTGAATGTGAGTGCGACAATCATATACGCTATATAATTCGTTGAAATAATTTCATCTGTAAAAAGGATTGAAATTGTCCACCAAAAACCATAGCTATTCATAAATAGCATAGACAATTGCGACAACAAAGCTTGAGTGCAATGCCAACGAACAAAATAGGCTCCTTTTCGATTTCCTACATAAAATATTAAGGTAGCAATGAGATTGATAATGGGCAATGGCAATCCTACAATGATTGCAATTAACGACATTAAATAACTATTGGAAGCTGTTTCTGCTTCATGCTCTCCAGGTTGGTAAGCAAATTGTTTTACATGTATCATAGTCCTTTTGTTATATTCCAAATCCAATTGATAATTACTATAATTACTAATGGAATTGCGAGTTGTGGTCTCTTTATATCGGTTTCTACTCTTTGATAAAAATTAAATAATGAGTTTCTTTTAGTGATTATATCCGCAATAATCCAAATTGGAGACAAAAACAAAATGAATGCAATTAAATAACCCATTGGATTAATATAAAAAGCTTCCATGAAATCCCCTTTAATCAAAGACAAAATGGAACGTGTTGAACCGCAAGATGGGCAGGGTATATTGGTTATTTTTTTTATAAAACATACTGCCGTTTTGCTCTTGGCATGTTCTTGCGACATACCAATAAAAAGCCAAATATACCCTGCTATACAAGCTGTAAACAGGAGAGCATACAGCTTGTTCCTGCTCACATTCATTAATACAAAAATGGTTGCATTTTCTCCATATTCTTGTCTCTGGTTGCTTTTTGAATCATGAACCAATCAATAATAGTCCAAATACCAAAGCCACCGCAAGTTAAAAGTTTACCCACTCCAATTCCTGTATCTCCAATCATAAAACGATCAATTCCAAGAGAACCTGCTAAAATTGAAACGATTAAGCTTGTTGTTGGATCTTTCAATTGTAACGTTGAAATCATAGCCCATTTAGAATCGTCGATGGCTAATAATCTCTCTCTAATAAAATTAATTTGATGACTTTCAAAGAATTTAGAATTTGACATGATAAACATATCTACTTTTTGTGCTTCCATTTTTATGTTTTTTTTTATTTAAAATTTACTACTCATATGGCTTTTCGTTTTCGCCCTGTTTTTTGAAATGGTCACTGGACTCCATTTTTATTTATAAAATTTCTATTTAGTTATCACTAAAAATCATTCTATCTCTCAAATATATAAATTTAATCTATTAAAAACGAATGATTGATAAGATTAACAGAGACGATTTCACAGCTCTTCATATTTCTTACCCAAGATTCACTCCTACATGAATTCATTGTTTTATCTATCTACAAAAAGTATATGAGTCTTAAAAAAAATATTTGCTTCAATTTACAATCACTCAACCTTGTACTTTATTTTTATTGGTTCTTGTCGTGAGTCCCAAATTCTTAAAATAACCAAGTGCGTTTCACTTTCTTCGTAAATAAGTAAATAGTCACTTACTATCATTCTTTTTACATTTTCAAAATTGGTATTTCTTCCAAGCGTTGAATTTCTTAAAATTGATTTAATGGTTTCTTTAAATAATTTATTCAACTTCCGATTATATAAATTTGATTTATTTCGATGATTCCAATAGGAAAATAGTTGTACTTTATCGTGAAATGCATTTTCTGACCAAATTACTCTTTTAGCCATTCTTCTGTAAGTTTATCAACTTCATCATCGGTATAAAATTGCCCATTGGCAACTTGCTGTCTGGCATTAACAATCGCTGCTTTTTGGTTTTCATTCAAAAAATATGTTTCATCGCTCGATGTTTCAAATTCAAGCAAACGAAGCACACTTTCAAGAATATCTTGGTCTGTAGTGATTTGAATTTTGCTAATCAGTTGCTTTTGTAATTCCAATGTTGACATCGCAATATTTTTATCAAAGCTAAGAAAAAAGGGTTAAAAATAATAGTAAAATAAAAAATAAAATAACCCCTAAAATATTATTTATTCTTCTACAAACGCTTGCCAAATTCAAGCAACAACGTAAACATTTTTTCGTAGTTGGTAAATTGCAAAGCATCGGCTTTGTCATAAATATCATGGTAGTAACCTTGCCCTCCCATCGAATAAATGAAGATGGCAGGAATGCCCTGTTCAGAAAA
>CANHJA010000162.1 GCA_947460795.1 Bacteroidota bacterium
TTATCGACATACCATGCATAATTAAAAAATCCATTTGAAGGAGTGCTGCAAGAGGCATCTAAATTATATACAGAACTTTGTATAGAATCAGGCGTTATTGTAAAACATGATGTGCAATTTTGAGCTACTGAAATTTGTGTTGACAATGCCAATAATAGAATCGCTGTAAATAGTTTTTTAAACATAAAATAGAGTTAATTTTCTTAAGAGTGTAAATTTAAAAGATAGGTTTGTTAAAACTTGGAAGACAAATCTATATTGGATAATCAAAACTTATGACAATGTAAATATTATTGCAAACATTAAATAAAAAAGCAGACTGAAATAGTCTGCTTTTTTCACAATATAATTATTAAAAACTTATTTTAACACTGATCGGCTGATTACAATACGTTGTACCTCACTGGTTCCTTCATAAATTTGTGTAATTTTTGCATCGCGCATTAAACGTTCTACATGAAACTCTTTTACATAACCATATCCACCATGTATTTGAACAGCTTCAGTAGTTACAGATTGTGCAATTTCAGATGCATATAATTTTGCCATAGCGGATGCCATGTCGTAATTCTGATGTTGATCTTTTAACCAAGCAGCTTTCATACACAATAAACGAGCCGTTTCAATTTGAGTAGCCATATCAGCCAATTTAAATTGAATTGCTTGATGATTCATGATTTCTGTACCGAATGCTTTGCGTTGTTTTGAATATTTCAATGCCAATTCATACGCTCCACTTGCGATTCCCAATGCTTGAGCAGCAATTCCTATACGACCACCACTCAATACTTTCATAGCAAATGTGAATCCAAATCCGTCTTCACCAATGCGGTTTTCTTTGGGAACTTTTACATCTTGAAAAGATATAGAGTGTGTATCACTTCCTCTAATTCCCATTTTATTTTCTTTAGCACCAACAGAAACTCCAGCCCATGCTTTTTCTACGATAAAGGCATTAATTCCTTTGTGCTTTTTCTCTACATCTGTTTGAGCAATTACTAAATAATGAGTTGCTGTGCTACCGTTGGTAATCCAGTTTTTAATCCCATTCAAAAGATAATGATCGCCCATATCAACAGCCGTTGTACGTTGAGAAGTTGCATCACTTCCTGCTTCAGGCTCACTTAATAAAAATGCACCGAAAACTTCACCAGAAGCCATTGGAACCAAATATTTTTGTTTTTGTTCTTCATTGCCATATTCTTCTAAACCCCAGCAAACCAATGAGTTGTTTACACTCATACAAACTGAAGCAGAAGCATCTACTTTTGAAATTTCTTCCATTGCCAATACATAAGATACTGCATCCATGCCAGCTCCACCGTATTTAGGATCAACCATAATTCCCATGAATCCTAGTTCACCCATTTTTTTTATTTGCTCTGCAGGAAACTTTTGATGCTCATCACGCTCAATTACACCTGGTAAAAGTTCGTTTTGTGCAAAATCTCTTGCAGCTTGTTGAATCATTAATTGCTCTTCTGTAAATTGAAAATTCATATATAATATTTAATAGCTACAAACATACAAAAAGTAATGTTGAAATTTGAAATTTGAATTATGAATATTTTATATAGCGTATTTGTTTCATCAAAAAAATGAAATTTTTAAGAATAATAAGCAGTAAATAATTGAATGAATTTAAAAACCAATTATGCGATTGAAATTATTCAACTACATTCCATTTTTGTACACCTCTACCCTTTTCGTTGTTTATTTCAACAAAATACAAACCTGTCTTTATATTAGGAATGGTTAATTGAATATTGGTTTGAAAATTTTCTAATTGGTTTTGATAAACAATTTTACCCATTATATCATAAACTTTTAAACTGCTTTTAGCTGTTCCGTTTTCTATGTTATATAAATTCAATGTATTATTTGAAGGATTAACCATTCCGAAAAGATTATTTTCATAAGTGTTAATTCCATTGGATATAAAAGGAAAATTGAACTTAAAATAACTCATTATTGGATAATGGTCAGACGTTGAATTGCTGTAATCGGAAATATATTTATTGGCTTCAGTAAAAATAAAGAAGCTGCTGTCAATGTATGTAGCTTTCAAATTGGGAGTACAAACTACATTGTCGATGATATGACTGGTAGAGCCAACAAATGTCGATTGAGTTGGGTATAAAGATGGCAATGAAATTCCATTAAATCCATTATTGAGTAAGTATTGATATGGTGAAACAGTTTGTCCAGTAGCATTGGCACCTTCTAAATAATCATTGAAATCACCAATTACCATTACTTTTTTACCAGGAAAAAGTACTTTTAAGCTATCTGTCATTTTTTGCGCTCCACAAACTCTTCGATTATGATCTTCCAATAAATCGCCTGCTTTTGCATGAATATCTGCAAAAATAATGGTGTCTTTTAAACCACCGTTTAATGATAAAACTGCTTTCATTACATAAGGAAAACGGCCAGATGAAAAGCAATAATAAGCAGAAGTATCGGCTGGGTAAGTTGATTTCAACAATCCAAATGTACCTATATTTTGCACTTTTGAAGTATTGTAGATGAATGCTAATTTTTGTCCAGATGCATAATTGAAACTACTGGTTGTTTGAGCACCCGAGCAAAATGGCGAAACGGTATAATTGAAATTTGAACCCAAGGAGCTCGTTATTGAAGCCAACTGCGAAGTACTCACCATTTCTTGCAAACAATAGACATCGGCATTCATATCTTTTAAAATTTTCAACGCATTGGCTTTTGCTAATGAAGTATCACAAGCACACATTGAAGGATTGCCAAACCAACGCATATTCCATGAAGCTACTCGCAACGTAGTGACATCGGGCATTGATGTTCCTAAAACATATACTTTATCTCCCAATGTAGCTCCATTGTATATAAATTGAATTTCTTTTCGATATACTTTATCGGCAACTGTAGGTGCAATTCTTACATAAACTGTTTGAGGAGTGCCTCCATTTGCAGATGTATAATTCAAACTGGTTGAAAAACTGACATTGTCTTTTGAAAGTTGAAATGGTGCAGGAACCGTAACATTAAATGTTCCATTAATGGCAGACATCGTAAACGTAAAACTTTGTGAAGTTGTTTGGCTTCCTGCATTGCATTGACCAACATTGATCATTTTTTTACTCAATGCGCTAATTGTTCCGTCTGTGATATTGACATCATCAATTTTCCAACTCGCTGCTGCTGAAGTAGTAGAAGTATATTTATATGCGATTCTAAAAGGTGTAGCTTTGTAAGGAGCTAAATTTATATTTTGACTCAAAGTCCAAACATTTGAACTTGCCAATGGAAGTGTTACTGGCAAGGCTGTCCAAGTTGCTGAGTTCGGATTGGATGCAGCTGTGTAATTAGAAGAAACCAATACTTGCAATTGATTTCCTGTAAAATTGGTTATTGACCAAAAAGACAAACTGGGCGTTGCTGAACTGCTTAAGTTTAATAAGGGAGAAATTAACCAATCTTCATTGGCATTGTTTGTATTATTGCTATATCCATTCATATAGGCACAATTTCCAGTATTTCCTGTGGTGGAGCATTTCCAAGAATCTGTTCCTGTAACGCTGTATTTTGTCCAAGATGTTGGCAATGTATTGGTTATACAAGTTGTAAAATCCTCATTTAATGAAGTTACTTGTGCAATAGTATTTAAAGACAATACACATAAAATCAAAGTCGCATAAAGCAAAAATCCTTTTTTCATGTCACAAATGTAAATGAAAAAAGGATTTACAGGAATATATATTTGAAAATGAATGCGTTATAAATTTGATTATTCTATTCCATCAAAAACCAAATCCCCATTCATTTTTTCATTGTCTAATTCACCTTCCCATCTTGCGATAACGGCACTTGCCAAACAGTTTCCTAACACATTTACACTGGTACGAGCCATATCCATCAAGGCATCTATTCCTAAAATGATATATAAAGGCCATTCTTTTAAACCAAAAGAAGCAATGGTTCCTAATAAAATAACAAAAGAAGCACGAGGAACGCCGGCAACACCTTTGGATGTAATCATCAGTGTAAACACCATAAACAATTGTTGCCCAATTGACAAATCAATATTACAAGCTTGAGCCACAAAAATACTAGCCAATGAAAGGTATAAAGTGGTTCCATCTAAATTAAAACTGTAACCCAAAGGCATTACAAAAGAAACAATTTTTCGAGGCACCCCAAATTTTTCCATGTTGCGCATCGCTTTGGGCAAGGCACTTTCTGAGCTAGCGGTTGCAAAAGCCAAAGTTACAGGTTCAGACAATGCCTTGAATAGATTTTTAATATTTAGTTTGGTGAAAAAAGCAATTGGCAATAAAACAATTAAAACAAATGCAATTAAAGCTCCATATAAAGTCAATACCAAATAAATGCCATTTTGCAACACCCCAATTCCTAGTTTTCCTACGGTATAAGCAATCGCACCACCTACACCAAATGGAGCAAAATACATCACAATGTTGGTGAATTTAAACATCGTTTCCGCCAAACTTTCAGAAAATTCCAACATGGGTTTCTTCAATTTTTCAGTCAACATAGCCAATGCAATTCCAAAAATGATGCTAAAAATGACTACTTGTAAAACCTGTCCATCAACAATGGATTTCGCAATATTATCAGGAAAAATATGTAAAATCATATCTTGCCAAGTTTGCTGCGCTGGTTTTTGCAATTCTTCACCCATATCTGTAGGAACAGCAATGCCGCTTCCTGCTTTGGTAAAATTGATGGCTAATAAACCAATAAATAATGCAAACGTAGTTGCAAAATAGAAATAAAGTATTGATTTCCAAGCAATTCGACCTACTTGCTTCAAGTTAGAATGGCCAGCAATCCCCACCACCAAAGTGGCAAAAATCAATGGTGCAATGATGGTTTTGATGAGTTTCAAGAAAACCTTACTCAATACATCTAATTTTATGGCTACTTGAGGAAAATCATAACCCACAACAATACCTATAAGCATGGAAATTAAAATCCAAGTAGGCAAACTTTTTTTCACCCATCCATAATAACTTAAAAAAAGTACTGCTAATATTCGTAGAGAAAATAATACATTTTCTGAAAGAGGCAAGTATTTTATGCTTAACAAATGTAAACCTACAACAACAGTAGAAAAAAGTAAGATAAAAAGCGTGAGCGTTTTGTTTTTCATGCGCTAAAAATAGAATAATAATTTGAAATTTTGAGTTTGAATCTATTTCTATTCTTATCTTAGATGATTATTTAGTAAACATTTTGCTTCAATACATGCAATTTTTTATACAAATTGAATGAATTTTAAAGCTCAGTTAAATTTAAAAGTACGTTTATATTAAATGGTAAGTGATAAAATAATGAATTTCAATTATAGTTCATATTTACTACAA
>CANHJA010000163.1 GCA_947460795.1 Bacteroidota bacterium
AATCATTGCAGCTTCAAAAGGTGAAGGAAATGCAGTGAAGAAAAAAGATGATACTCACCGTATGGCTGATGCAAATAAAGCATTCGCTCACTTCAGAGTTTAATTTTTATCTAATTAATAATAAAAAAAAACCGATTTCATTTGAAATCGGTTTTTTTTATAGATCACTCCTGTTTATTTAATTTCTTCATAAAGTATTTCTTCTGATTTATTTAGCTGCTTCATTTTAGCAGTTTCAATCTGCGAATTTGAACAACTCCCTGCTCCACAACAACTCACATTAAACAAGCCTTGATACACAAAGAAGAATCCAAATGCACTGGAAATAGTATCGTGCTTTAAAATTCCTAAAACAACCAGTGAAAATCCACCCAATAGTCGAACCACGCGCATGAAATTCCAGTTAGTAAGTAAGATTGATTTCATTTTTAGATAATTTTAGATTGCAAGCTACTCCAGCCACCTCCATTGTGCACATTCGCATACCCATTTGATTTTAAAATACTTTTTGCCGATGCACTTCGCATGCCTGACGCACAACAAGTAATAATGGTTTTTTCTTTATTAGAAATCTTGTTCAAATGATTTCTTAATTGATCCACAGGAATATTTACAGCCCCTTTAATATGTCCGCTGTTGTATTCACCAACTGAGCGCACATCTAAAATAATGGCTCCTTCTTTTACTAATTGCTTTAAGTCTGCTGAAGGACCCGCCCCGAATAACTTTTTAATTGATTCAAACATGTTATATTAATTTTTATTTATTTGTGCTTGTAAATAATTTACATCTAACCAAGAGCCCGCATTCACACAATCAATCCCAATTGATGAAAGGTAAGATGTTGCTTGTCCACTTCTGCCGCCAGATGCGCAGCATACTATTAATGGAGTTTGCAGTGATTTAATTTCATCCATACGAGCCATTACTTCTTGTAAAGGAATATTTAATGAATCTACAGCGCACCCCATTTGATACTCTGCCGGTGTTCTTACATCAAGGATAGTTCCTTTTTTTTCTTGTAATAATTGTTTTACGTCCATTTTTATTTTGTTTTATTTTTTAATAATATTTACGAATAGCCCACCCATAATTGAACCATAAATTGTAGCATTCATAGGGTTGGATGTAATTGCACAAGTACCTGTAGCACAACCAACAAAACGATAGTATAGATATCCTACAATAGCTCCAACTATGCTTCCTAGAAATGTAATTTTATTTTTTAATATGAATTGTTTCATTCTGTTTGCAAATGTCATAACTATAAACAAATTCAATTGTAACATTGATTACACATTGAAATAAAAATAAAAACTGAATTATAAATAAGTTGACAACTAAACAATTCAAGTGAATTTTTTTGGCAAATTGCATTGAAAATTGGTATCAAAAAAATGTATGGACATAAAAAAATCCCGAATGAAATCGGGATTATTTTGTACCACGTACGAGAATCGAACTCGTCATTCCTCCGTGAAAGGGAGGCGTCTTAACCGATTGACCAACGCGGCAAATCTGATTGGAGTGCAAATGTAAAACAACATTTTTAATTTAGCAAAAAATTAAACATTATTTTTTTATATTGATTGCAATTACCATTTATAGAGTGTAATTTTGCTGGATTAATTTTTTTACTTAAAAACATAAAAAAGAAAAACAATGAGTACAATTAAAGTTGCTATCAACGGTTTCGGACGTATCGGTCGTTTAGTTTATCGTCAAATTTATAACATGCAAGGCATTGATGTAGTTGCAATAAATGACTTAACAAGTCCTGCTACATTAGCTCATTTGTTAAAGTATGATTCTGCACAAGGTCGTTTTAATCACAATGTAACAAGTTCTGATAATGCAATTCAAGTAGAAGGAAATGAGATAAAAGTATATGCACAAAAAGATCCTGCACAAATTCCTTGGGGAGCACATCAAATTGATGTTGTTTTAGAATGTACTGGTTTCTTTACAGACAAAGACAAAGCAATGGCTCACATTACTGCAGGTGCAAAACGTGTTGTAATTTCTGCTCCAGCTACTGGCGATTTAAAAACAGTTGTATTCAATGTAAACCATGATATTTTAGACGGAACTGAAACCGTTATTTCTTGTGCATCTTGTACAACTAACTGTTTAGCTCCAATGGCAAAAGTATTAAACGATCATTATGGAATTGTAACTGGTATCATGACTACGATTCATGCATACACAAATGATCAAAATACATTAGACGCACCTCATCCTAAAAATGATTTACGTCGTGGACGTGCTGCTGCTCAAAACATTGTTCCTAACTCAACAGGTGCTGCAAAAGCAATTGGCTTAGTATTACCAGAATTAAAAGGAAAATTAGATGGTTCAGCTCAACGTGTTCCAACAATCACAGGTTCACTTACTGAATTAACATCTATTTTATCTGCAAAAGTTACAGCTGAAGAAATTAACGCTGCTATGAAAGCTGCTGCAAATGAAAGCTTTGGTTACAATGAAGATGAAATTGTAAGCACAGATATTATTGGTACTACGTTCGGTTCATTATTTGACGCTACTCAAACAAAAGTTATGACTGTAGGTGATGTTCAATTAGTGAAAACTGTGAGCTGGTACGATAATGAAAATAGCTATGTTAGTCAGTTAGTAAGAACATTGCATTATTTCGCAAATAAAATGGCTTAATTCCATTTATAAAATAAATAAAAAACGGCTTCATTTGAAGCCGTTTTTTTGTTGAAAGAATATTCTATATTGGAAACGATTTTAACTTCATTTATACATTTTTGATTTTTTAAAATTTACTAAAAAGTCTACTTTTGCAACATGGAATACGTGAATGACTTTATTAACTTATCCTTTAAAGTCGATGCTTCAACAACGAAGTCATACTGTAAAACAACTCAAGACGAATCATATATTTACTTAACATTTGGCTTAAATGCTAATGACTGTTTATTTGATCTTACTGAGAATAATTATGAATTTCATATTCGTTTTGCTAAAAACTATTTCGAAAAATACAATGAACCTATAGATATTAATATTGAAGAGCAAACCATTTGTTGCAATACACAATCAAAGCTTTTAGAAATTATTAATTGCAAACTGAATGGCATTCATAAAAAAATATTTTTAGAAAGTACGATTCTGTTTCTACTCTATCAATCTCAAAAAAATAATTTAATATTTCAGTTAGGTTGCGACAGTTGTGGCATTTTAAATAAACCCATTGAGTTAGAAAAAATTCAAAAAGCAAAAAGATTCATTCTAGATAATTTAGGAGAAAACTTAACGATTCCTGTTCTTTCAAATCATGTGAGTACCAATCAATGTTATCTAAAAAAAGGATTTAAAGAAGTTTTTCAACAAACTATTTTTGAATTTATTCAAGAAAATAGAATGGAAAAAGCGAGGCATTTATTGCAAGCAGCAAATCCTAATATTACCGAAATAGCTTTCAACGTTGGATATTCGTCTTTAAGTAGTTTTAGCCAATCCTATAAAAACTTTTTTGGGATTTCACCAACTGAACAAATTAAACAAGTTTTTCCTAATAACTAAAACACTTTTCCTATTAACTAAAACTCAGTCCTTTTCTTGTATTTAGTTTTGCTGCCTAATTAATAGTACATTTAAAATAGAAGAATGAGAAAGTATTTAGTAGCAGGATTACTGTTTATATCTGTTTCAACATATGCACAACAAACAGAACAAGACTCGCTTAAAATTAAAAATATTGAACAAGTAACGATTGTTGGCGATAAAGCGAAATATATATCAGGAGCAGGCCAATTTATTAGTCCACGTAAACTAGAAAAACTAAATCAACCTAACATCAACAATGTTTTAAGAATAATTCCTGGTGTAAACGTCAGAGACGAAGAAGGTTTTGGATTAAGACCTAATATTGGATTGAGGGGTACTCCTGTTAATAGAAGTGCTAAAATCACATTAATGGAAGACGGTATTCTGATTGCTCCTGCCACTTATGCTGATCCTTCAGCTTATTATTTTCCAACATTTGCTCGCATGCAAAGTGTAGAAGTTTTAAAAGGAAGTAGTCAAATAAAATATGGCCCCTACACTATTGGAGGAGCAGTAAACTTAGTATCTACAGCTATTCCAATTACGTTTAAAGGCTTTGCCCAAATTGCGTATGGTAGCTTTGCAACAAACCAACAGAGAATTTGGGTGGGTGATAGCCGAAAAAATTTCGAATATGTTTTTGAAATGAATCGAATCGCAAGCAATGGTTTTAAACAATTAGAAAACGGAGATAATACTGGTTTTGATAGACGAGATATTATGGGGAAAATGCGTTGGCACACAGATGAAAATAGTAAAATAAAACAATCAATAACATTAAAAATCCTCAATACTACAGAAGTAGGCAATGAAACCTATTTAGGATTAACGTACGAAGACTTTAAAGCAAATCCATACAGACGCTATACAGGTTCTCAAAGAGATATTTTAAATTTAACCCACAATCATGTATCACTGACTCATACAATTACTCCAAACAAAAAAATTACAATCAATACGACCGCATATTACAGCAATACATTTAGAGATTGGTCACGAGCTAATTTATTTGGAGGACAAAACATTAATACCATTTTAGGAAATCCCTCAACCTATCAATTACCTTATCAAATTATGACAGGAAGAAAAGATGGCGAAGTTGGATATCAAAGTGCTGCAAGAATGTACAATTCAAAAGGATTGCAAACCAACGCACAATATTATTTTAAAACTAAAAACATAGATCATAAAGTAGAAGTTGGCATACGATTCCATACAGACCAAGCAGATAGATACGCAACTCAATCTTCATATCAAATGAATAATGGCACTATGATACAAACAGCAGTTGGGCCAAAAGGAAATCAAGAGAATCAAATAAGAAGTGCAAATAGTCTAGCCTCTTTTTTTAGCTACGACATCATTTACAAGAAACTAAAAGTAAGCCCTGGAATCCGTTATGAAAATATGCTTTTAAAACTTCACAATTATGGTATAGCAGATAATGCCAGAATCGGAACGAGCTTACAAAAAGCAAAAAACAATTTATCTATTTTCTTGCCAGGCATCGGATTAAATTATGAAGTTAACAGCAACATGATTGTATTTAGCGGTGTTCATAAAGGATTTTCGCCACCCGGAATGCCCACAATAACAAGCACCAGTTCACAAGCTACTTTTGAAACATCAGTCAATTATGAGATTGGATATCGTTTCAATAAAAATGGTTTAAATATTCAATGTGTTGGATTTTTAAATAATTATAAAAATATTTTAGGCTCTGATAATGTCTCTGGTGGTGGCG
>CANHJA010000164.1 GCA_947460795.1 Bacteroidota bacterium
CTGGATGATTAAAAGAATGTACATCCATTGTTTCCTGATTTTCGAAAATGGATACTATAAAACCAAATCGTTTTTTTCTTTTTTTTCGTTTTAAATAATCCAATGATTTGTTGATGGCTATTCTATATATCCAAGTACTTACTTCCGCATTTTGTTTAAACGAATTAAGTGAATGATGAATAGCGACAAATACATCTTGTGTTATTTCTTCTGCATCTTCTATATTTTGAACATACTGTAGTGCTAGGTTATAAACCATATTTTTGTATGTATATAATATTTTTTCAAATTGCATGAAGAATAAAAGTATGTCAGATTATTTTAAAACAATATTGAATCGTACTAAAGATACAATTTTTGAGACAAAAAAAATCCCACTTTACAGTGGGATTTAATATGCTAAATTTTGAAAATATTAGTTCTTTTTCCAAAGACCACGTCCAAAAAACCAAACTAATGATAAATTAGTTGTTTGACGGTGAACGTTGAAACCAAACTCAGTTGTGTTAGTAACTGGGTTACCTGGAGCTACACCATCTGGATCATTTTTAGTTGATTGAATACCGAAACCAGCAATGTTCGCTTGTAAAGAGAATGCATTGTAAGGAGTGAAAGCAAAACCGAAGTTTGCAGATCCACCAGCACCGCTAGTTACACCACCTGATGGAGTAGTGATTGAACCATTTACAGCATCGCTGCTATAAGAACCTGTAGATAAACCTAAATCAACTTTAGTTGTGAAAGCGAACCAGTTATTTAATGGGAAATATTTTTGAACATAAACACCAAATCCTACATTAGTTGCATCAGTTACATTTTTGTTTACAACTGGGCTTTGAGTTGTTACGTTTTCGCCCCAAGAGTTGTTGATACTTAAATCTACTCCTAACTCTAAATTATCTACTACCATGTAACCTACAGATGGTGTAAAGTTAATAGTAGAAGTTCTGTTGATTGGATCTAAATCTGGATCAGATTTTGTAGAATTAATTCCCATTCCTAAACGAACAACTACATTCCCTTGAGATGTTGCTGTACGAGTTCTTTTTCTTTGTGCGTCTACTGATAATGCTGAAACAAGCATTAATGAAAAGATAATAATTTTTTTCATACTATATTTTTTTTAAAATTTTATGGCGTAAAAGTATTACAAGTTTTTTAATTTTAATAACTTTTTTTTTATTTTCTTTATATAATAATTTAATATTAAAAATATAAATAATATAACATGAAAAAATTAGCAATCATTTTAGTCGTTTTAGCTGTACTTTTCCTTTGGGTTAAAAGCTCATACAATGGCCTGATGAGGTAGTTAAAAAATCATGTGCTCAAATTCAAAATCAATATCAACGCAGAATGGATTTAATCAATAATTTAGTAGCTACAGTAAAAGGTGCTGCCAATTTCATCGAAAAGCGATATCTAAATTTTAAAAATAATAAAAAACGTAGCGATTTTTTAAGCCAAAGTTATTCGTCTTTGTATAATTTCATTTTATAAACGAATAAACAACCAATTAAAGAAGGGATAATTAAATTAATAAACCACAACATAAAAGTAGATGAAACAATGCCTAAATGATTGGTGCTTAAGGGCGCTAAAAAGAATAAAGCAGTTTCTCCTCTAATTCCAATTTCAGCAATGGCAATTGTGGGCAAAATTGCCATAATCCAAAATATCAGCCATACAGTACACAACAATATTACATTGTTTATATCTACTAAAAAAAACTTTAAAAGGAGTATAAATTGGAGTGTGTAAACAAGATATCGTCCTGTTGATATCAAAAGTATTTTAATGAGTTGGCGTTGATTAAATCGTTTTACAATTTCTAAATAAATTCTTAATTTTCTAAAAAATTTAATGCCCTTTGTCCAATCTAAAAGCTTATGTAGGTTAAAAAATAAATATGTTAGAAAAGTAAAAAACAAGAGGCTAGCGATGAATAATATAGTAAGCCAAGAAAAATTTTGAACATTTAAAATATAATACGCAACGCCTATTAAACCTAAAAAACCTGTGATAATAAGCTGCGCAAAACTACCGATAATTGTCACTGTGATTCCTTGAATTTTGTGTACATTTCTGAGGTATAAAATTCGACCCATATACTCTCCTATTCTGTTGGGTGTAATAACCGAAACTGCTACACCAGTCAAAACAGATTGAAGAGATTTCCACAAAGAAAATTTTTCTGTTCCTACTAAAAGCAATCGCCATTTTTGAGCTTCAATGGTCCAATTAAAAATCATTAAAAGAAAAACTACACTTAAAAAGAGTATCTTCGAAGTGTTCCATTCAACAAATAAATCATGAATTGTATTTTGAAGATTCGGTTGATGTATAATTTGATTGTAGAGAGTATAGGCAATCCATAAAAACAAACTGATACCAATAGTTGCTTTAAAAAATAATTTGATAAATTTGTTTTTAATCACGCTGTAAAAATAAGTCGCTTGAATCGTAAAAAGGAAATAATTTTAGGAATAGACCCCGGCACCATTGTGATGGGTTATGGACTTATTGAAATCGTAGGAAACAAACCTCAGTTATTAGAAATGGGCGTTTTAAAATTATCAAAATACAAAGATGCCAATGTTCGTTTGCAACATATTTATGAAAAAATAACTTCTTTATATAAGGCTTTTCACCCTACGCAATTTGCCATTGAAGCTCCATTTTTTGGCAAAAATGTGCAAAGCATGCTAAAGCTTGGAAGAGCACAAGGAGTAGCCATTGCATCGGCTATGCAACATGGTTTAAGTGCAACCGAATATTCGCCTAAAAAAATAAAACAATCCATTACAGGAAATGGAAATGCAACCAAAGAGCAAGTTTGGAAAATGTTGCAACAAATTTTAAAGTTTGAAGACCGACCAGAGTTTTTAGATTCTACCGATGCGGTTGCGGTTGCTTTATGTCATTATTATCAGGGTATGGGAGTTGACAAGCTATTGAAAAAAGACAATAATTGGGAAAGCTTTTTAAAGAATAATGCACATCGTATAAAAAAATAATTATCTTTAAAGTTGATATATGAGTAATAAAACGTTACGAATAACCTTTATTTTATCGGTAGTGTGTGCAATTATGATGATTGCAATGCAGTTTTTATGGATAAAAAAAGCATATCAGTTAGAAAAAAATATTTTCAATACGCATGTTACGATCGCATTAAAAAATGTTGCGATACAACTTTTGCGCATGAATGAAAACAACTCAACAGTTGATAGTATTGTTACACAAATAAATGAAAAATATTATACCGTTCAAGTCAACGATAAAATTGACTCTACAGCACTGGAATATTTATTGCGAAGAGAATTATTAGCACAACAAATAAAAACTGATTTTGAATACAGTGTATATGATTGCCAAAGTGAAAAAGTGCGTTATGGCAAATACATCAGTTTCTCCAAAAATGACAAAGAAACGGATGTGGTTAAAACGCTATTCCCAAAAAAGAAAGGAGAAAACAATTATTTTGGGGTTCACTTTCCTCAATTAGATACTTTCCTAACCAAAGAAATGTCCAATTGGTTTATATCCACTTTTGTGCTTTTCATGTTTATGCTAATATTAGCGTATGCAATATTTATTATTTTTAGACAAAAACGATTATCCGAAATTCAGAAAGATTTTGTGAATAATATGACCCATGAATTTAAAACGCCTTTAGCAACGATTAAATTATCATCCGAGGTATTAAAAAACCCAAATATCATTAATAATCCTGCTCGTTTATTAAATTATGCAACCATCATCAATACTGAAACCGAGCATCTTACAAACCAAGTAGAACGAGTGCTGCAAATGGCAAAAAGTGGCAAGGATGTTATGAAACTGAATAAAGAAGAGGTTGAATTGGAATTGTTAATGGATGAAATTATCGACAAAACGTATAAACCACTTTTACGATCTAGGGGTGGCGATATTATTGTTACTATGAAAAAAGATGACATTTCATTTACCGTAGATAAAATGCACATAAAAAATGTGATCAATAATTTATTAGAAAATGCCATTAAATATTGCAACAATATCCCAATAATTAATGTAACTTGTGACGAGAATCAAGAATTGATTTCTATTTGTGTAAAAGACAATGGAATAGGGATATCCCAAGAAAACATGAAACATATTTTTGATAAATTTTTCCGAGTTTCCACAGGCAATTTACATGACGTAAAAGGCTTTGGATTAGGATTAAATTATGTAAAATTAATTTGTAAGCAACACGGAGGAGAAATAAAAGTAAGCAGTGAACTTGAAAAAGGTTCAGAATTTTGTATATTTATACCGAAATACCATAAAAGTTAAAAATTATGCCACAAAAAACGAAAATTTTATTAGTAGAAGATGACGCAGCTTTGGGTTATGTAATTAAAGATAGTCTTGAAGAAAGAGGCTTTGAAGTGACTCATGCTACTGACGGAAACGCTGGTTGGCAACAGTTTTCAAAAAACTTTTATGATTTGTGTTTGTTGGATGTAAACATGCCATTGAAAGATGGTTTTACGTTAGCGAGTCAAATTCGTAGAAAAAATACCCATATTCCTATTTTATTTATCACTGCAAAGAATATGCAAGAAGATAAAATTGCAGGTTTTAAAGCCGGTGGAGATGATTATATTACTAAACCTTTCAGTATGGAAGAGCTTTTGCTTCGCATTGATGTGTTTATTAAAAGAACCAAAGGAACCGATTCTGAAGAATTAATTTTCCCAATTGGACAAACTATTTTTGACTTCCCTAACTTAACCGTAAAAGGACCAAATACAGATATACGATTAACCCAAAAAGAAGCAGACTTGTTGCGCTTTTTCTGTATGAATCCTAATCGTGTCGTAAAACGCGATGAAGTTTTAACAAAAGTATGGGGTAAGGACGATTACTTTTTAGGTAGAAGTATGGATGTGTTTATCACTAAAATCAGAAAATATCTAAAAGAAGAAACTGAAATTGAGATTCAAACGATCCATGGGGTTGGGTTTAGATTTATCAACCCAAGTGCTAAAGTTGAAGAAGAATAGTACTTTGTATTTCTTTCATCTCTTCAGACGTCAGTGTTAGTTTTTTTCTAGTAAAATTTAAATCATCCGCAGAATTGATCGGAACCAAGTGCATATGTGCATGAGGAACCTCTAAACCAATTACGGAAATTCCACAGCGCTTACAAGGAAACGTTTTTTCAATTGCTTTGGCAATTGGTTGTGCGAACACTAACCACTTTGAAAGTATTTCTATATTGACATCAAAAATTTTATCGCATTCTTGTTTAGGTACAACTAA
>CANHJA010000165.1 GCA_947460795.1 Bacteroidota bacterium
ATTTTAATAACTGTTTCAGGTACTGGTTGATTAGATGACTCATCTAAAACAACTCCTTTAACATAAAAATTAGGTTCTTTGATTACTCTATAAATATCATCGCAACAAGTTGGATTTTTTACATAATAACTTCCTAAACGATTTGAAACTACATATCCATTGTCTTTAGGCCCTGGATCTTGTACGTAGTATAAATCATCTGCTGATGAATTAATAGGGAATCCTAAATTTTGCACATTTAAGTATCTAGAAGGTCCTCCTTCTGCAGAGAAAATATCAAATCCACCTAAGTTTTTCAACCCATTTGACGAGAAGTATAACTTCCCTCTTTTACTATCATAAAATGGGGTAAGTTCATCCCCATAGGTATTGATTTTTTTACCACAGTTTTGAGGTCTTCTGTAAGAACCTCCTCTTGAAGAGTCATATACTGAATACCATATATCCCAACCTCCAGCACTTTGTAATTTACGGTTAGAAGCAAAAAACAATACTTCTTTTTTTCCGATCATTGTGCAATATGGTTGTGTGTTTGAAGATTCTGCGTCATTAATATACATATCTAATGGTTCAGGTGTAGACCATTGTCCTCCTTTCCCAAATTTAGAACAGTAAATGATACATTTTACTTTCATTGAATCTTCTTCCAAACATTTAGTGAAATAAAATCTTTTTCCTCCAGGACTCCATGAACCATTTCCTACGTTGTATTTAGGATCATTGAATTTCCCGTCGCTGAATTTCATTTTAACTTCAAAACTATCTTTAATTCTAGTTCTGTCAAACTCTTTTGGAGCCCACATGAAACGAGCCACATAATCTTTTTTCTTTGTCAAGTTAGGATCAATCAATTTATTTTGATCCATAGTAGAGAACAACAATGCGGTATCCCCTAAAGGCAATGGAGATAATTCAGTGTAAGCTGTATTTACATTTGGACCAGCATTTTTTACAAATGCTCTTCCAGGCTCATTTAATGAATTGATAGCCATTGTACAGCCTTCTATTTCACGTGTAGTGAAAATTTTCATTTTTTTGTTTTTGCCTTTGTAATTAGTTCTAAAAAACTCGAAACGTTCAATTGCTCTTACATAATCTCCGTTTTGTTTTCTCATTTGCCCTTCCTTGAAAGGCGCTTCAGGATACATTTCTGGGGCTAAAGAATAAGCTTCTAAATAAAAATCAGCTGCTGAGGGATAATCTCTAGTCATTCTGAAACACTCCGCAATCATGTATGTAATATATGGATTACGAGGCTGTTCTTTTTTCAATTGTGCATAATATTGCTCTGCAGTATAAAAACTTCCAACTTTATAAAGTCCATTTGCTAATTTCAGTTTTTTAGCAAAAGGAAGATTAATAGCCGGATCTTCTTTATTGCCTGCTTTTACACTTACTGTTCCAAAGTTTATTAAAACAGTTATCAACGATAGTATCAAAAATTTTCTCTTCATTTCTCTGAGATGTATTATTAAACGTAAATATAATAGGTTATCTTAAATAAAGAAACCTTATTGCTTTTTTTTTTTTAGAATCTAGAACAAGGGAAAACTTTTCTAGAAAATAAATCAATTAAATTAGGTTTGACATATCGAACTGAGATATCAAAACCGCCATTCCCTCCAGATGCTACTTTTAAGTCTGAAACATTATAATCATAACCGAAACCAACTCTAAATCCTTTCAACTCAAAGCCCATAGTAATTAATAATGCATCATTTGAACGATACCAAGTTCCTAAAAACACACTGGTACCAACAGCTCTAAAATCAGTGTTGCTTAACATATAAGCAAATTCAGAACCAGCAATCATTTCGCTTGCTGAAGTTTGCGTTTGGTACATAACTGCAGGCTTAATCGAAATTCTGTCTGAAGCAGCTATTTTAGCACCAATTTGTGTATTAATTCTCATTCCTAAACCAACCTCATTATTTGCTTTCTTTAACAATGATTCATTCGGTTGATTTAAATTATATCCTGCAACTCCTAATTGATACGAGAACTTTTCTCCTACCATGTGTTGCCAAGACAACCCTGCATTCGCAGTAAAATATTTTGTTTTTGGATTTATTTGTTCTCCCGTTAACCCCGTTTGGAATCCGCCATTTCTAAATTCATCTGTCCAATACAAACGAGCTAAATCAATCGATTTTTGAGAGTAACCTCCCTGCATTCCAACTGATAGCGTTTTAGAATCATCTTCACCAAAAAATTTATGGTATGCTAGAGATCCAATAATTGACATATTTGTTAAATTTCCATCACCTGAACGGTCATTGTATAAATTAAACCCTGCAGCTAAATTATCAGAGTTAGATAAATCTTTTTTTAACGGAGCATCAAATGAAGCAGAATAAGTTACAAAAGGAGTTGTAACACTTGACCATTGATTTCTATAAATTGCATTTACTCGATAAACTCCATTGAATGAACCTGTAAAAGCAGGGTTTATAGTTAATGGAGATGCGTCAAATTGCGTAAAATGAATGTCTTGTGCATTTACATTCAATGAAGATGAAAATACAAGAATTGCAAATGCAACTTTTCGTGATATGTTTTTAATTTTCATATTATTTTTTATAAAAATTTATCTAATTAACGTAATGTTTCCTTGTTTATAAAATCTTTTTCCAGTGGAAGTGACTGCATCTATGATGTATACATAAACTCCCATTGGCTGTGGTTTTCCTTTAAATTGGCCATCCCATCCCTTCTCAATTTGTTTCGTTTCAAAAACCAATTCTCCCCATCTATTATAAATTCTAAAAAAATTCAAACTTACGATTCCTCTTTTTATTATTTTTAATTCGTCATTTACACTTGTTCCACTTCCAGGACTGAATGCGTTAGGCAAATCTAAAACAGATTCGTCAGAAATCCTAATTGTTATTGAATCAGATATTTTACAACCATTTTCTGTAGTACCGTAAACTATGTATTGGGTAGTAACAGGTGGGTTTGCAATTGGATTTTTGATGCTATTATTTGTTAAATGATAATTCGGAATCCATTCAAAATAAGAACAATTTCCATTGGCAAATAACTCGACAGATTCACCTGGATAAAGTGTTACGTCTTCTCCTACATTTAGTACAGCGCCAGAACCTACATTGATTCGAACAATATCTGTATCTACACAACCTTGTGCACTTGTTGAAAATAATTTATATTCTGTTGGAGCATAAACCAAGGCATAGGGATTTATAATTGTAGAATCGCTTAACCCGTAATTTGGAGACCAATGGTAAGCTATACCTCCTCCTCCGGTAAAGAATACAGTATCATGTGGACAAATTGTTTTTTCGGATGGACTCACATTTGCAAATTCTACTGAGTTTACAGTCACAGATACAAAATCTGTATCTGCACAACCAATTGGGGTAGTTACAATTACGTTTAAAAATTCGGTGTTATCTCCACTAAATATTGGATCTTTACTTGTAGGGTCATTTAGATCTGTATTAGGAGCCCAATTGTAAATATAATTTGGATAGCTCGATGGCTGTACTGTAGCATGTAATTGAACTGTATCAAAGTTGCACATTTGTCTGTCTATTCCTGCATACACACTTGGAACTGGTTGTACATCTACATTAAATGATTTAACCATAGGTATACAACCTGGATAGGTAGCAGTTACTGTATATTTAATAACTGTGTCAGGATTCGCAAATGGATCTTCAATAAATGGATTGTTTAAATAAGTAGCTGGTGTCCAGTTATAAGCAAATAAAGGATGCCCTGTAACATTAATAGGAAATGATGCGCCTTTGCACACTGTAGTATCTCCATTAAATAATGTAATATCATTTGGCAATACCAATACATTGAAGGTATCTCTGCCTTGACATCCTTGTGCAATAGGATCAACATTTAATATGAGTTGATAATTCCCTACTTGAGTAAAAGTTCCAACAGGATTTGAAACTGTTGAATTATTTAAAAAAGTAACACCAGAGCCGCTCCAAGAATAGGTGTATGTTTGAACAGGAGTAATTATTGGATTAAACTGAATAGCCATGTCTTTACAAACTATGGTGTCATTGCTAATATTTACATTAGGAGGTTGATTGATTGTGATTTTTATATTGTCACATTTAGGTGCACAGCCAGAATTAGGCAATGTTGCACAAACCGTGTAAGTGGTAGTTGTTGCCGGACTTAAATTAGGTTCTTTTATGTTAGGGTTGCTAACTCCTAAAGCAGGTGACCAAGTGTATGTTAATGAATCTGAGCCTAAAACCAACACATGCGCAAAATCTTCTGCACAAATAGATGTATCAGGAGTTATTATACTCATTTGAATGGTATCACTGATAAATAAGCTTGTAGAATCCACTATATCATTCGAACAAGGTGCTAATTGATAAACCTTAATTTCTTCCAAAGGCTCCGCAATTCCATCTTGAACAGCAAAGAATGAGATATAAGCTACAGTGTCATTTGGCGCAATAGTCACTTGTCCTGGAGTTGATGGTGTTGGTATTGTATTGACAATATAATCAGATGGAGAAGCAGTTCCTCCCAATTGATAATTAACTGTATATGGCAAAGGGCTCGCAACGGGTCTTTTTACTTTTACGTATCCAGGAGCACATCCCTCTACAATATATGGATATGGCGCTAAAAGGTTAGAAATTGGAGTAAAACTAATTGCATTAGATGATAAACTACCCTCTTTCAACCAAACTCCAGAATCTAAAACTTGATCAAATGCATCTGAAACAGCTAGTTTTAAATGATGCGAAACGCAAGGTGTGACAGCAGCCAATGCTGTAAGTACTTTTGTAAAACCATTATATACTACACTTGTTCCCCCTATATTATTTACAAACAATGCATTGTTGGGTGGCGCGCAAGGCGCATTTACATTTCCACAAGGACTGGCAGTTGAACCATTAATAGTATTTACCCCTACAGGACATGCTGTGCCAGGAACCAATGCAATATTTTTAGCATTATTAGAGTAAGGACCTACGATGCCAGGGCCACTGATAAAAAATCCAAATACATCATTGAAATTCGAACATGTAAAACCCTGATATTCTGAAGAAGCAAATACATAATCAAATTTTATAGAATCCCCAAGAGGAATAAAATCAAATTCTAAAATACATTTATCGAACGTTGTTTGTCCTGCAAGCAAGGTCAAATCTG
>CANHJA010000166.1 GCA_947460795.1 Bacteroidota bacterium
ATGGTCAAAAAGATCGTATGATTAACGCACTTACGAGTTCAATCGCTCAACGTTCTGAATTATTTACTGCAACTACACAAGCTCTTACTGGCACTTTAGACGGTCAAGTGGCTGATTGTAACCCAGAAGCTGATTTTAACGCTGCTCGTAGATTTTCTTGTTCTTCTGGTAATAATGTAAATATTACTTTCAAAGACTTCAGTTACAAAAATACAATCAACAACAGAGACTGGACATTTGTAGATGGTAATCCTGCTGTTTCAACGGCTACAAATCCTGTTGTTTCTTATACAACGAAGGGTTGGAAATCTGTAACATTAAAAGCTTCTACCAATGCAACCAAATTTGGTACTCTTACGCTTTCTGATTACGTGTATATTTCTGATCCTACAGATAAAAACAATACCAATACAAACAATTCATTTGAGGATCCAAACGATTATGGCAGATGGCCAATTTTTAACTACTTCAACAATCCATTTACTTGGAAATATTATGATGCAGGAAATGTTCCTTCTGGTTGGAGAGCGTTAATGTTCAATGGTTTCGATAGCCGTCCTTATCCTCAAAATACTACTAATACTCCGTTTAAAGATATTGATGATATTATGACGCCGAGTTATGATGCTACTGGTTTAGCAACAGGTTTTGTAAGCTTTAAATTAGCTTCTTCCACAACTGCCGGTAACATTTCTCAAATTAATGACTCTTTAATTTTATCATACTCAACGAATTGTGGTGCTACTTGGACTACACTTAAAAATTTAGTAGGAAGTGCTTTAATTAACAACGGTTCTCAAACAACTCCTTTCTATCCTTCTGCAAATACTTCTTGGACTACAGTGAGCGTACCAATGACTGCAGCTGCAGCAAATGCAAATGTATATTTCAGATTAAGACACGTAGGTGGTTTATATTCGAACAATCTTTTCATTGATAACTTCATGGTTGGAAATGCGCCTACAGCAGTTGAAAAAGTACAAGAAGGTCAAATTGGGGTTACGTTAGTTCCTAATCCAGCTACTAATAATGCAGCAGTGGTGATCAACTCTCCTTCAAGCGAAAACACTCGCATTGTAGTAACAGATTTAGTTGGAAAAGTAATTTACACAAATACAGTTTCTCCAATTGCGAATCAAAGTACTTCATTCCAATTACCAACTCATGTGTTCAACACAAAAGGAATTTACATGGTAACTGTATCCAATGAATCATCTAAAACAACTCAAAAATTAATTGTTCAATAATTAATTTAAAAATAAAAAATAGAAAAGGAGTGAGCAATCACTCCTTTTTTTATACTGTATTTTATCAATTAGTTAATGCTTCCTTTGTAGTCAATTTTACCCAAACAATTTTTCAAAAAAACATGATTATGTTTTAACTTAGCAAACTTTCAGTATTGAACTGAAGAAATAACATATTTTAACTTTTTTAAATCGCAATTAAATGAAAGATTTTTCGTTTGTCACTAATTCTCATCCAGGTTTTGTAGAAGAATTGTATAAAGATTTTGTAAACAATTCAGCCAGTGTAGATCCAGAATTAAAAAAGTTTTTTGAAGGATTTGATTTCGCTGTATCTCAACAAGCGCAAGCAACTACCGGCACTGCCAATGTTTCAACACCAGTTTCATCAGCTGCTACTCCTGCTAATTTAGACAAAGAATTTGCTGTTTACCAGCTTATTCGTGCCTACAGAAAAAGAGGCCATCTAATCAGTGATACCAATCCTATTAGAAAAAGAAAAGATCGTCATGCGAATTTAGATTTGGCTCACTTTGGGCTTTCAGAGGCTGATTTGGAAAAAGAGTTTACTGCAGGTATTTTTTGCGGTATTCAAAAAACGAAATTAAAAGATATTGTTGCTCATCTAAAAGCAATTTATACCGCAGCGGTTGGTATAGAGTTTACCTACATAAACAATGAAGAAATTTGTTCGTGGGTTCAAGATGAATTCGAAAAAGTAATGACCAACGACATTACTTTAGAAAAGAAAAAGCGTATTCTTGAAAAATTAAACGAAGGGGTAATCTTTGAAAAGTTTTTACATACTAAATTTATTGGGCAAAAACGTTTTTCATTAGAGGGTGGAGAAAGTACCATTGCGGCCTTAGATGCGATTATTTCTGAAGCTGCCGAGCATGATGTAAAAGAAGTTGTGATGGGGATGGCACACCGTGGTCGATTAAATATTTTAGCGAATATCTTACATAAAACATACGAACAAATTTTTACTGAGTTTGAAGGAGCTGCTCCCGAAGACTCTACCATGGGCAGTGGAGACGTTAAATATCACTTAGGTTTTAAAAGTGATGTTACTACGTTGCACAACAAAAAAATAAATTTACAATTAACACCTAATCCTTCTCATTTAGAGGCTGTAGATCCTGTGGTAGAAGGTTTTGCAAGAGCGAAAGCCGATGTGTTATACAACAGCGATTTCGATAAAATATTGCCTATCTTAATTCATGGGGATGCTTCTGTTGCAGGGCAAGGCATTGTGTATGAAGTATTACAAATGAGTGATTTACGTGGATATTACACCGGTGGAACCATTCATTTTGTGATTAATAATCAAATCGGATTTACTACCAATTGGGATGATGCGCGCAGCGCCGACTACAGTACCAGCGTAGCCTCTATGTTGCAAGCACCTGTTTTTCATGTAAATGGTGACGATCCTGAAGCCGTAGTAAAAGTATCTGAATTGGCTTTCCGTTTCCGTCAAAAATTCAACAGAGATGTATTTATTGATATGGTTTGCTATCGCAAGCATGGGCACAATGAAGGCGATGATCCTAAATTTACCCAACCTGAATTATATGCGCTCATCGATAAACATCAAAACCCAAGAGAAATTTATTCTCAAAAATTAATTCAAAATGGCAGTGTAGACAGTGCATTAGCGAAAGAAATGGAAAAAGCATTTTGGAGCAACTTGCAAGATCGATTAGATGAAGTGAAACAAAAGCCATTGCCATACACGCGTCAAGAACCAGAAATGGCATGGGCTGCTTTGCGCAGAGCGGAAGACAACGATTTTCATGCTTCGCCAAATTCTGCCATCACCCAAGAGCAATTAAAAACTACGTTTGATGCCTTAATGAAAATTCCTGAAGGATTTACGCCTTTGAAGAAAGTTCAAAAAATCATCGACGAAAAAATAAAAATATTCAACGAAAACCAACAAATCGATTGGGCTACCGGTGAGCTTTTGGCCTACGGAAGTTTGTTGTTGGAAGGAAACGATGTGCGCATGAGCGGACAAGATGTTGAGCGAGGAACCTTCTCTCACCGACATGCTGTTATTTATGATGAAGTGAAAAATGCACGCTATAGTCGTTTATCTAAAATTTCGGAAAATCAAGGGGCTTTCAGAATTTACAACTCCTTGTTGAGTGAATATGCTGTGCTTGGTTTTGAGTATGGATATGCAATGGCCAATCCGAATAGCTTGGTTATTTGGGAAGCTCAATTTGGAGATTTCTGCAATGGAGCTCAAACCATTATTGATCAATTTATTTCGGGTGCCGAAACCAAATGGGGTAAAATGAATGGCATGGTTATGCTATTGCCACATGGTTATGAAGGGCAAGGTCCAGAGCACTCAAGCGCTCGTATGGAACGTTTCTTACAGCTTTGTGCCGAAAACAATATGTATATTACCAATTGTACAACAGCAGCTAATTTCTTTCATGCTTTGCGCAGACAATTGAAATTGGAATTTAGAAAACCAATGATCAATTTTTCGCCTAAAGCAAACCTTCGTTTAAACAAAGCGTTTAGCCATGTAGATGAATTTACCAACGGTGGCTTTAAAGAAGTAATTGACGATGCATTGGTGAAAGACAACAAAGCAGTGAAAAGAGTATTGCTTTGCACAGGAAAAATTTATTACGATTTGTTAGATTACAAAACGAGCAACAACCGTGAAGATGTAGCCATTGTTCGCTTAGAGCAAATACATCCGTTGCCTACGCATCAATTGCAAGAGTTGTATCAAACTAAATACAGAGGCGCACAATTTGTATGGGTGCAAGAAGAACCTCGTAACATGGGAGCGGCTTCGTTTTTGAAAATGAACATCGATGAAAGTACTATGAAATTGGGTTACTTAACTCGTTCGGCAAGTGCTTCTACGGCTACTGGCTATGCAAAAAAACATGCCGAAGAACAAAAAGCATTGGTTGAGAATGCTTTTAAAATGTAGATGATATTGAGATGAAAGATAGGAGATGTTAGATCTCAGATATAAGATAAAAAAGAGAGCCTTGGCTCTCTTTTTTATCTTAGTAATCTATCTGATTTTACTAGTCTGCAGTGCTGGTTTCTTTAGAGATTTGAAGATGGCATTTGCAGAGGAATGAATGCAGCGTTTATTATTTTAGTTTTGCTGGCAATAATTGATATCCTACATTGTCCAATTCTGAAATGGCATCGTCAGAAAATTTATCGAGTGAATATGTTTTAATAGGAAGTTTCTTTGATATTGGCGGCAATGCAATTAACTTATTTTTCTTTTCATCAAATGAATTCCAATTAGCCACATAGTTTCCTGTCAGTAAATTATAGCTCGAGCTTCCTGATCCATCTTGTGTGGCGTTTCCATATTGAGTGTTATCGTAGCCAATGAGGATTATTTTCTTTAGCTTACTATCATATCGAAACTTAAAATAATTTTCACCCCTCATAAATTGGCTGCTTATGGTTAGTACATTCTTTTTTACAGACAGACTATTTTCATCTCCTCCCATGGTAATGGTTGGGGTCGTGTGTCTTTTACCGTCGCTTGATAAAGTGTATTGTAAAAAATACCCTTCTTCTGTTTTCTTAATCGTTGCGTTATCCATTATGCCATCACTTTCAAAGTCAATTTGTATTTCACTTTGTCCAAATAGTGTTGTTGATAAAAAGGCTGTCAGTGCAACTAAATAAATCTTTTTCATTTTATTAAATTTTAAATTTATTGGAATACTATAGAGGTTATCATGCAGGCTATATTGCGTATATGTTTTGACAACTCATTTTTAATTTACTTTGCAAAAATACTCATCGAACATGATGGATATTTTTTTACTATCAATTTCGCAATTCTGCCATTGGGAGTTGGCAAATCTATTAATTCAAAATCATCTTGAATATTAATACC
>CANHJA010000167.1 GCA_947460795.1 Bacteroidota bacterium
AAATAAAAACCAAAGGCTTTCAAGAACATATAACCTTTGAAGGCACAGCCCTCAAAGAGCATGGGAGTTTTTAACTAATATTTCGTTGCTAAAATCGCAGATTCCTGAGGCAGAGACTCTGCGACTAGGAAATAATAAATGATAGATTTGGCTAAATTAATCACACTTTCTATAAAATTGTCTAGAAATAAATTAATATTGTGAAACAATTATTTTTTATATTTTGAGATTCCTTTGCCGATTATTATTTTTTACCTGCATGTCGATTATATTATTGACACAAATTGCTACCTCACAAACAAAAAATGCAACGAAACCTCTAGTTGAAAATGCAACTAAAAATGAAGAGATAAAAATAGTTTCATACGAAGTATTAAGCTCTGGTGATACCATAAATCGAGTAGATTCAAAAAACAATAAAGTGGGTAAATGGATTATTACGAAAGAGGCAAAATATGGCGAAGAAGGTTTGATAGAATCGGGTGTTTATGATAAAAATAATAAAGTAGGTATTTGGAAAACATACTCATTAACGGGTCAAATTGTATCAATCGAGAATTTTAAATCCGACAGGCGAGATGGCGAAGCACAATATTTTGACAACGGATTTTTATATTGCACAGGCAATTATTTAGCATTGAGTGCAAAAAATGAATACGATACCATTTTAGTAGAAGATCCCATAACAAATGTTACAAAGCCTGTGCGAATTAAAACAGATGTGGGCAGTGTACGTCATGGATTTTGGACTTATTATTCGCCTGGGAGTAAAAAAATAGAAAAGGTTTTAGAATATCAAGCCGATGAAGTGATTTATGAAAAAGAATATGCAACGAAACTGGATAGCACCTATTTAGAAAAAAAGTTGAAAAGCTTCCCACACAATAGCCAAAAACCTTCGGGAGACGTTTGGCATTTTGACAAAAATAAAAAGTCAGTAAAATATACCGACATACCCGAAAATACAAAGTCGGTGGTGCCCAATGTTCGTAAAAAATAAGGGAGATATTTTTTGTGCGGGGAATTCCACATTTACCTATCAAACCATCTCATTTTTGAATTAAATTCTGCTTTTTTTGTGTTTAGTTAATTTTCTAACACATCAACCATCAGCGCTCGATTTTATTGGACGATATTTTATAAATATGTCATATCTGACATTGTACAGACGAATATTTTTAATACTTCTTTTAATACTTTTACTGGATTATCTTTTTCGTCTAAAATCACCTCGTTTCCAAGCTTTAAAAAACTCCATCCAAGCTAAAGGAGAAAAAATAGTCATTGGAGGTTGTTGTCCTGCCCAATAATTTTTATTTGCAACCATGTTTTGATAAATTTGTTGACTCTCTCGACCATCTCTCGGCAAGGTTGCTAATAGCACCCTCATCGTTTGAAATTCTGTATTTTTTCGAGCGGTTTCATATTTATCATCAGGAATATCCATGGTGGTAAATGCCTTTTCAAATTCCTCTTTGCTTAACTGCGGTCGAATGATGGTATTGGCTAAAAAGAAAGTGTCTTGTGTCATTAATTGAATCACCGAATACCGATTGGTTGTTAAATTACTTGGAATCACAAATTGCTTTTTTCGAAATCCTAAATAAGAAAATTCCAAGGTGTCGCCCTTTTCTGCAATAATTGAGAAAACCCCTTTATCAGTCGTTCGGGTGCCCGATTGTTTTGAGTGAATATAAACATTCACATAAGGCAAGTACATTAAGCTGTCGCTGCTCATAACTACACCGGTTAACTCCACCATTTTCTCAAATCCAAATTGAGCGAAACTGGCTTTTGTGAAGCAGCATATTGTTAGAAATAAAAAAAATATTTTTTTCACAAATCAAAAATAATGATAAATCAAGTTTAAAACGTTTTCTATTACCTTTGCCTGCAACTTTTAACAATAGTTTAGAATGATTACAACAGAAAAAGTACTTCTTGCCTTAGGACAGGTGCAAGAGCCCGATTTAGGAAAAGATTTAGTGACGTTAAATATGGTAAAAGATATTGCCATCGATGGTATGAATGTATCATTTACGGTAGTGCTTACCACACCTGCTTGTCCGATGAAAGATTTAATTCGAAGTGCATGTGAAAATGCCATTAAAATATTAGTGGATAAAAATGCCATTCCAACGGTACATTTTACGGCCAATGTAGTGAGCAATCGCAAGGATAATCAGGCTACATTGCCAAATGTAAAAAATATAATTGCAGTAGGCTCTGGTAAAGGAGGAGTAGGAAAATCAACTGTTTCAGTCAATTTAGCATTGGCGTTGGCAAAGGATGGTGCTAAAGTGGGCCTTATGGATGCAGATATTTATGGACCTTCTGTTCCCATTATGTTGGGCATAAAAGGCGAACGTCCTTTAATGAAAGAAGTAGATGGAAAAGGGATGATCGTTCCTATTGAAGTAATGGGTATTAAAGCCATGAGTATTGGATTATTGATAGATGATAGACAAGCAGTAGTTTGGAGAGGACCTATGGCGAGCAGTGCGTTAAAACAATTTGTAACCGACGTACTTTGGGGTGATTTAGATTATTTAATTATTGATTTACCTCCGGGAACGGGCGACATTCATTTGACGATGGTTCAAACTATTCCTGTTACAGGTTCTGTTATTGTAACCACTCCTCAAGAAGTTGCTTTAGCCGATGCTAAAAAAGCGATTATGATGTTTGATGGTCCACAAATCAAAGTACCTATTTTAGGAGTGGTCGAAAACATGGCTTATTTCACACCACCAGAATTGCCAGACAATAAATATTATATTTTTGGTCAAGATGGAGGTAAACGTTTAGCAGACATGTTTGAAGTGCCATTTTTAGGTCAGTTACCGATTAATATGAGCATAAGAGAAGGTGGCGATATGGGCACTCCGGCTTTGTTAAATGGCGATCAAATTTCTAAGGATGCGATTGATAAGGTTGCCCAACAAGTAGCTCGTCAAATTTCTATCCGAAATGCAAATTTAGATCCAACGAAAATAGTGGAGATAAATGTGTAATTAAAATTTGTAACTTAACCAACGCTGTTTTTCATCATAAAAGAAACCCATCAAAAAAAATCAATAAATAGTTTTGAACAGACAAACACTCATTCAGCAAATAAGAACAAAAAAATCCTACCTCTGTGTAGGTCTAGATTCTGATATTACAAAAATTCCTGCGCATCTTTTACAAAAAGAAGATCCAGTTTTTGAATTCAATAAAGCGATTATAGATGCCACCAAAGATGTGTGTGTGAGCTACAAAATAAACACTGCTTTTTATGAATCCAATGGTTTACAAGGCTGGCAAAGCATGGAAAAAACCTTGAACTACATTCCTAAAGATATATTCACTATTGCGGATGCAAAACGGGGAGATATAGGAAATACTTCTACTCAATACGCCAAAGCATTTTTTAATGCCATGCATTTTGATAGTATTACCGTTGCTCCCTATATGGGCAAAGACAGTGTGAAACCTTTTTTAGATTTTGAAAATAAATGGACGATCGTTTTGGGATTAACTTCCAATGAAGGTGCTTTTGATTTTCAATATTTGAAAAATGAAAATCAAGAATTATTTAAACATGTTATTCAAAAAGTAGCTTCTTGGGGTACCGATGAAAATTTAATGTTTGTAATAGGAGCTACTAAAACAGCGCAATTAAAAGAGGTGCGAGAAATTATTCCTAATCATTTTTTATTGGTGCCAGGTGTAGGAGCACAAGGAGGTAGTTTAGAAGAAGTTTCAAAAATTGGAATGAATGCAGATGTTGGACTTTTAGTGAATGCATCTCGTCAAATTATTTTTGCTAGTAATGGAGAAGAATTTGCTGAAAAAGCAAGAGGGGAAGCGTTGAAATTGCAAGCAGAAATGGCGTTGTATTTGTAGTTAAATGATCAAGGTAGTGTTTACTTTTTATGACAATATCTAAACAAATAATTGCACAATTAAAATCGCTTGAAAATTTAAAAAATCAAGAAGGTATGAAGCGTTTTGCTATTGGAAACGACAATACCTTAGGAATCAGTATGCCGGTTTTAAGAACTTTATCTAAAGACTATAAAAAACTACCCAATCGACATGAAATTGCTCAGGAACTTTGGAAGTCAAATATTCATGAAGCAATGATTTTAGCTTCGATGTTGGCTGATCCAAAACAATTGAGCGAGCAAGAAATGGATGCTTGGACGAATGATTTTTACAGCTGGGATTTGTGTGATCAAACTTGTGGTAATCTTTTTCAAAAAACAGATTTTTTTCTAAAGAAAGCATTTGAATATTCGTATGCAAAAGAAGAATTTGTAAAACGAACTGGTTTTGTATTGATGGTGCAATATGTCGTTCATCATAAAAAAGCAGCAGATGATTTATGTTTTAAATTTTTAGAACGGATAGAAGAAGAGGCTTGGGATGATCGAAATTTTGTTCGCAAAGCATTGAATTGGCTACTTCGACAAATTGGAAAACGAAATTTATATTTATATCCACATGCCATGAAAACGTGCGATGCGTTGATTCATCAAAATACTAAAGCATCTCGTTGGATAGCGAATGATGCTAAACGGGAGTTGCTTGAAAAATTTGACAACGCAAAGATTCCTAGAAGTAAGTTTTC
Source organism: Bacteroidota bacterium (assembly GCA_947460795.1). GTDB lineage: Bacteria > Bacteroidota > Bacteroidia > Chitinophagales > Chitinophagaceae > OLB11. The sequence goes on from CANHJA010000167.1 coordinate 4,616, forward strand.
TAAATAATATATTTTATTACAATCGTTTATTTAGTTGTTGTAAAAAACGTATAATATTTTGTATTCAATAAAGTAGTATTTTCGATATTAGAAATCAAATCCGTAAATCGAACAACCTACTTTTATGTCTGAAAACCTACTCCAATTTATTTGGCAATTTAGACTTTATGATTCCTCAAAACCTTTACTTACCAATGAAGGATTGGAAGCGATTGTCATTCATCCTGGCACATTAAACAAACATGCTGGTCCCGATTTTTTAGAAGCAAAAGTAAAAATTGGAAACACCCTTTGGGTTGGTAATGTTGAAATTCATTTAAAAAGTTCAGACTGGAAAAAACACCAGCACGAAAAAAATGAAAATTACTCTAATCTGATTTTGCACGTAGTTTATGAACATGATGAAGAAGTGGAAACTTATAATAATAGTCAATTTCCTACGATTGAAATCAAGCGCCATATAGACAACAAATGGTTGTATAAATATGAATCATTAATGAATGAAAAACAATTTAT
>CANHJA010000168.1 GCA_947460795.1 Bacteroidota bacterium
ATTACAACATCAACATTAATATTATTATAGGTAACAGACTTTGTTATTCTATAAGCAGTTGGATTAGGCTGTTCTGTCGTGTTGTCTTTGGCACACGAGAAAAAGAATAATGTAAATAATATCAATAATCTCATAAAACTAAATTTGTATTGATTCTGTTGGACTGTTCTCATCAAAAATGGTTTAATCTTCTCGGACAAACTTACCGCTAACGTTTCGCAGCTTGGCGAAGTGGCGGACTTTGAAGCACTTACTTTCAATTTAGCACTAATGTTTATTTGAAAACTGAATGTTCAATTTAGCACTAAACCCGCCATTTTGCCAAACTGCTGTTAGCTGTTCGGGCTTTTTTGTCTAATTGCCGTTTTCACCTTTTACAAAGTAGTAACCATTCTTTTTAATGTAATAATTGTCGTCTCCACTTTCTCCTTTGTAAAATTTAAAATTCTGTTTTGGTCTGTCATCATACATTAAAGTAAGTGTTCCATTTTGTAATTTAAATTCTCCTGTCAATAATTCTTCTTTTTCTAAACTTGAATTATAATCATTGAATTCAAATCTTCCGTTTCTATTAAATCTAATATTTACTGTTGCATCGTGTGGTTTGAACCAATATCCAATTAAATTTTCAACATTAGACAATTCATTTGTACCTGTTGCATTTTGTGAAATACTTTCTGATTTTGGAATTTCATTTTGTTTCGATTGTTCAACTTCTTTAAGTCCCAATTCTTTTTCTTTCAATGACAATTCTTTCTCCTTTAATTCTAATTCTTTTTCTTTTTGGTTAACTGAATTGTTACAATTTGTCAACGTGAGTAACATAAATGTTAAAGCAATTAAACTAAATTTTGTCTTCATATTTTTAATTATATTTTGTTAATTTTTCTGTTTAGGTGCCGCTCGTAGCCTGACAGCTAAAGGTTTGCAGCTACCTGAAGGGCGGGACTTATACAACAAAGTCGTCTTTTGAACACTAAACCCCGCCTTTTGGGTAGGTGCTGTTATAGGGCGTTTTTATTTCCATTTCGTATAATGAATATTTAAGGTTAATAAAATTTGTTTGACAGTTCTATTTGGGTTTTCATATGTAACAAAAAAAACAATTAGTCTAATAAGCACGGTAGTTTTAATAAATTCATTTAAAACTTATAACTTCTGTGTAATGATAATACCCTTCTAGGTCATCTGGATTCTTTAACCCACATAATTCCTGAGACAAATTAAAATAAGGTGATGGAGCTGTCTCATTTGCATTAAGAGTAAGATTAACAGTATGTGTCTTTTTATATCGAACAACACCCGATTCTTTCTCTTCAATAACAAGTCTAAAAGTCACACTTGTAATAGTTTGTTGGGTTTTATTTTCAAAGGTTATGCTCCATTTATTAAAGCAACCATCTTCATTCCATTTCCATTGATGGTAAGTGTCATCAACAAGATGGTTTTTAGTTTGTGATTGTGCATTCAGATTCAAGGAAAGCAATGTTGTCAGAAAAATAAAGATTAAATGTTTCATATTAGAGTTGTATTTAAATGCCCTATAACGGTTTGCAGATTTGCGATGTGGCGTACTTAGAAGCACTGAACTTTCAATTTACGACTAATGTTTATTAGAAGCAGAATGTTTCTTTTACCACTAAACCCGCCATATTCGCAAATGTGCTGTTATGGGCTGGTTTTAATTTTCGCTTCTTTTTCTTATTGCTAAAGGGATAGCAAATTTTGGTAAAAAGCTAATTAAATTAGTAGCTAATTTCAATATATAACTATATATTTCTTTATATATATAGAAAGCTATTAATACAATAAATGAGGAAGCAATAACTATAACCCCCATTTTTATAAATTCACCAAAATTATCATAGTCACCATAGATTTGATTTGGCATAAACTCATTAAATATGTTCATACCAGGTAGCATACCTAAAATTAAACTTGGATAACTACTTAAAGGAGCGTAAGCGTAAGAACCGACTAAAGAAGCGATTATTTGAAGAACGCCACCGTATAAAAATAGAATAAAAAGTAATTCTCCTATGATTAAAATAAGTTTAGGCAAAGTTTTATTAAAAACGTAGTCCAATAGTCCTACATATTCTAATTCCTTCAATTGTTCAGTCCGTTTCTTTAAAACGCTAAATAAAACCCAAGTAGTTATTAAACTAATCAAAAATCCTAATAACAGCCCTATAATAGAACCAACCTTTTTGCCGCCAGTAATATTTTCATTGGTAATATTGTTTTTTATAAAACCATCATCACCAAGAAGGCCATTGATAGTTAAATAAATACCTCCAATTAAAAGACCAACGGCTGAAATCGACAAAAGAAATGTAATAGTGTTTTTAAAAACATTGCCGTCATCAAGTTTTCCTAAAAAAGGAATAACTAATTTGTTGTATCCCTTATCAGCTATTGATAAGGATACAAAGGGTAAATTCTTTTCCATTTTAAATAAATTTAATTTTCCTACTCGTTAGGCTTTTCGGAATACGCCCCGTTTTTTTTGAGTGGGTTCTGGTCTCCACCTTAGAAGTTCAATAATATTTTTTTTGTTACTATTAGGTGGTCAGCCTCCTTTGAACCGCTATGTCTGTCTAACTTACCTATACGGTTTGCAGCTAAAAGAAGTTGGCGATTTTCACCACAAATGTTGATGCGGAGAACCAATGTTTGATTGACCACAAAACTGTCTGCGGAGCAATGAACCGCCACTTTCTTGTAGGTGCTGGTTAAGTTTTTTTTGCAATACCTGGCTTATAGCTGCAGTTATTTTTTTATCAAAGTCACAGTGTAAGATTTAGATCCATCCATTGTATACCATTTGCCTAAAATTTTTGATTTAGAGTAGTCTAGATTATAGAAAATAAAGTAACCTGTATTTTTACCGTTAGATGACTCAATGAGTTTTTCTTCTCCATCGAATACTCCTTCCTCTCCTTGAAATTCAATATCCTTTTTATATTTAGTATATGAATAATACCCTTGAAGATAATTATAGTGATGATCAGGTTCTAAAAAAGTCATAGTAATTTGGTTATTGCCTATTGTTCCTGTGAACTTGTATTCAACAAATTGTGTTTGAGATGATGCATATTTTGAAATCGCAATGCAAATACCGATAAATAAAATTATTTTTTTCATTTTTATTTGATTTAAATTTTGTTCCTACTCATAAGGCTTTTCGGAATACGCCCCGTTTTTTTGAGTGGGTTCTAGTCTCCACTTTTAAAGTTCAATAATACTATTTTTTTGTCACATTGGGTGGTCAGCCCGTTGGCTCTCGCAGACCGTCTTTGTTTTTAAACTTGCACATAACTAGCTTATACCCGAAACAAACCTTCGGTTTGGTCACACCTATTGGAGTGATCCCCGAAACAAATGACTGGTATTTGCATTTATCAAATGTAGTTAATTTCTTGTTACAAAGTGCCAAAGGGAGAAATTATTTTTTGTACTTATGTGCGTATAAATTTCGATGCTCTTACTGCTTTTATGTCCTAAATAGTTCTTGAATTTTTCTTGAATTGTTGTTTTTTCGTTTTCGATGATTCATGTTTCAGTCCTTGACTTATAAAAAAGTTATCTGTATTGACTACCAGGAACCACTTCTAACAACAAATTACTATCTTCGTATTTTATGAGAAAAATAATTAACGACCCAGTGCATGGGTTTATAACGATAGAGGATGATTTAATTTTTGAATTGGTTTCGCATCCTGCTTTCCAACGCTTGCGTCGCATCAAACAAATGGCCTTGGCTTTTTTGGTTTATCCAGGTGCGGTGCACACTCGTTTGCATCATGCATTGGGAGCCTATCACCTAATGCATCGTGCCATTGAGGAATTAAAGCAAAAAGGAATTGCTATTTCGGCTGAAGAAGAACAGGGTGTAAAAATTGCTATTTTACTGCATGATATTGGACATGGCCCGTTTTCGCATGCCTTGGAGCACACCATTGTGGATGTTAATCACGAGCAATTGTCATTGATGATTATGGAGCAATTAAACCATGAAATGAAAGGACGATTATCATTGGCCATTGCTATTTTTACAAATCAATACTCGAAACATTTTCTGCATCAATTGGTGAGCAGTCAGTTGGATGTAGATCGATTGGATTATTTGGCTCGAGATAGTTTCTTTACGGGTGTTTCGGAAGGCGTTATTGGATATGATCGAATCATTAAAATGTTGACGGTCATTAATGATGAATTGGTGGTGGAAGAAAAAGGCATTCATTCGATAGAGAAGTTTTTAATTGCTCGTCGATTGATGTATTGGCAAGTGTATTTACATAAAACCGTGCTCAGCTCTGAGTTGATGTTGGTACATATTTTAAAACGTGCGAAAGAATTGCGCATTCAAGGACAACCTGTTTTTGCCACGCCATTTTTAGATTTCTTTTTATCCAATCCATTTTCATTTGAAGATTTTAAAACCAATCCAGCTTGTTTGCAAAACTTTTTAGCAATGGACGATTATGATATGGTGGCATCATTGAAGGTATGGCGTTTGCATGAGGATCCTATTTTATCCGATTTATCGGGAAGATTATTGGACAGAAGATTGTTTAAAGTAAAGTTTTTGACCGACTCAAATGCTCCAGAAATTGCCGATATTAAATCAAAAATCATCTATGAATTAAACGGGGATGACTCGTTGCTGGCCTATTATTTTACTCAAGATGTTACGTCAAATAGTACCTACAGCGCTGGGGATGAAAAAATTAAAATTTTGTTTAAAACTGGCGAAATTAAAGAGATTACTAAGGTCGAAAACACCTTAATCAGTGAGGGGTTGCTTGTGCCCATAAAAAAACATTATATTTGCTACTTTGCACACTAAATATACATTAGAAATTTTATGAAGTTTACGGCTCAACAAATAGCCACGTTGGTTCAAGGAGAAGTAGTTGGAGATGAAAATGCAATGGTTGGTTCGATTGCTAAAATTGAAGACAGCAAAGAAGGAGATTTGTGTTTTTTAGCCAATGCTAAATACGAAGATTATTTATACGAAACAAAAGCGTCTGTAGTATTAGTGAATGATACGTTGGTTTTGAAAAAAGAGGTATCGGCTACATTAATTCGTGTGAAAGATGCCTATGCTTCATTTGC
>CANHJA010000169.1 GCA_947460795.1 Bacteroidota bacterium
AATTTAGAAAATGGACTTCAAGTTCATTTATATATTTAAATCAAAGTTCACCTGGTTGGAATCAATCGCATTATCATCAATTTCAAAAAGACAATTATGCAGACATCTATTTAGATTCAGCCGATCGGAAATTTAAATTTGTAGGGACTAATAAAACGCTAGGAGTTCAAAATGCATGCATGAATGGTCCTTCACCGTTTAATTATATTTGGGATCAATATTTTGTGAAAATAGATGGAAGTACCATTTATACTTTTGGTTGTGATCCTTTTCCAGGTTATTCTAGTTTGCAATTTATTGTTATAGATACTCTAACTGGTCAGCCATGGATTAATCAAAGGCCTAATGCCGCATTGCCAATAGGAAGGTTTGGGAGTTTTGATCCTTGTAGAATAGGGGATCAAAATGCTAATTTAGATCCGTTTTTTGAGTTTAGTTTTGCTACTGCAGTTCAAAATGGGATTACCATTCAAGCAACTGATTGGCGCAAACGGATAATGGATTTCATCGATTCGATACCGAAAGGATTTTATGTGATGATGCAACCAAGATTATGTGTGGGAAGTGGTTGTGGTGGAGGAAATAAAGTGTTTGTAAATAACTGGATGGCGGATACGACTCTTTATGGTTCTAATGTTTCTTTATATCACAAGTTGAAAAATTTAGGATTTGATAAAATAGATTCGTTGTACAAAAATAGAAGTATGATCATGTGGGTTGAAAAAGAAAAACCTGCAACTGCTGTTCAATACGTTGGTGCTGATAGTACAGTTAAATTATATGCAGATTTTAATTTTAAATCAACATTGTATTCAGGAAATATCACATCAACTAAAATTGGTCCTTCCAAAGAATGGACTGAGTTTAAACAAATAAAAAACTCGATTGATACTAATCTCGGAGACACTACATATTATCAAATTTATGGCATCAATCTTTTAGGTACAGAAAGCTTATTGGCTACTGTTCAACAGGACACTTCATTGAGTTTCATCAACGCGCAACAATATCCATATTTGAAAATTGTGATGAAAAACAGCGACAACGTTTTTAAAACAGCAGAACAACTCAATTTTTGGAGAGTGTTGTATCAACCACAGCCCGAAGCTGCAATCAATCCAAACAGGCATTTTGTTTTCAAAGATTCATTAAGCCAAGGGGAGACTTCCTTAATTTCGGTTGCCATTGAAAACTTAACATCGATACCAATGGATAGTATTTTAGTTAAATATTCGATGATTGATGAAAATAACCAGAAAAGTATATTGGGTTATAAACGATATAAGCCATTGCCAATATTAGATACAATCATTGCAAATTATGAATTGAAAACGAATTTAATTACCGGCTACCATACACTAGAAGTAGATGTTAATCCGAATAACGATCAATTGGAGCAATATCATCCTAATAATTTAGGCTTAAAATCTTTTTATGTTTCTGCAGATAAAAAAAATCCACTAATAGATGTAACTTTTGACGGCATCCATATTTTAGACAGAGATATTGTTTCTGCTAAACCATTTATTAATATTACCTTAAAAGATGAAAATAAATATTTAGCGTTAGACGATACTTCATTGGTTTCCGTTTATCTTAGAAAGAGTGCATCTAGCAGTTTCGTTGATGAGCTGATACCTTATGACAATAATCGATTGAAATTTATTCCTGCAACTTTAAATTCAACTAAAAATAGCAATCAGGCACGAATTGAGTTTCGACCTGAATTTACGAAAGACGATGATTACATGTTAATTCTGAAAAATGTAAAAGATAAATCAGGAAACTCGGCCGGTACAAATGACTATAAAGTAGCCTTTTCGGTACAAACAAAATCGACTATTTCATCTTTGTTAAACTACCCAAATCCATTTACTACTTCTACCCAGTTTTTATTTACACTAACTGGTTATCAAATTCCTTCACAGTTAAAAATTCAAATATTAACTCCAACCGGTAAAGTAGTTAGAGAAATTACAAAAGCTGAGTTAGGAAATATTCATATAGGAAGAAATTTAACTGATTTTAAATGGAATGGTGACGATCAGTTTGGACAACCACTTGCAAATGGAGTTTATTTATATCGATTGGTTAGTAATTTAAATGGCGAAGAAATCGATCATTATAAAACAGGTGCAGATAAATTTATCGAAAAAGGTTTTGGTAAATTATATATCATGCGATAAAAAATAACAATAAAATTTAAAAATGACTGCATGCTATTGCGGTCATTTTTTATTCAATAATTTGAGTAATCGAGCATTTGTTTTTTGTAAATTGGTATACTCAATTTCTGTTGGACTGAATTTCTTGAAAAATGCATCAATGCTCGGAATTATGCTGCCTTCAAAATCAAATTGAGATTTCCCCATGTCAAAACTAATTTGAATCGCATGCCACATTAATAAACTCATAGCGCCGCTTCCATAATATTGCGCATCTGTGCCGCCAGCTAAATAATAAGATGTATCCGCGTCAAAGGTTAAAAATAATGCGGCATGAATATTTTTTTGATCATCTTCAATAAAGAGCAATTTTCCACAATTATTTTGCTTGCATGTTTCCCATGTTTTTAAAAAGCTTGAAAAAGGAGTGGCTGGTAATTGATTGTTTTTGTCAAATGTTTTACAATGAAGTTGATAAAATAATTCAATATCATCTTTTTCAAATATAACTAAGTTTTTTGCAGCTTTTTTTATCTGACGTTGTAAAGGCGATTTGAACTCTTGAAAGCATACTTCTTTATTGCTTAAATGTAAAACGTTTGTTTTTTTCTTGCTTGAAATAAAATTAGGAAATTGATGTTCATTCAATTTAATGGAGGGATGCAAATCAATATTCAATAATGAAAAATTTGGAAATTGATTTACGATAAGCGTTATCAATTTACATTTTGTTTCTTCATCAATACTATTCAAATTTTGATTAAATATTAAACCTCCATACGGAGTTAAATGAGTATTTCTTAAAAACTTAAATCCCCATTTTTTTTCAATATAGAAAGGGAAAAATAACGTTTTGTTTCCTACTTCTGCTTTAATAACTTGCCAGTGAGTGTCAATCATATCAAGCCAAAAAGGTTTGAAAAATAAAGGAACTTCATTTTTGTTACAATAATTAATATAATCAATTTTTGCTTCCATTATTTAAAATTAATCGCTTTTGTGGGTGATACATTTCGGATTATCATACTTGGAAAAATGAGTATCGAAAAACAAATTATAACCGTTGAAAATAAAATAAATAAGATGTTTTCTAAGTGCAATGCAATTGGAATTTTATTTACAAAATACGTAGCCTCATCTAATTTTAAAAATCCAAATTTTTGTTGAATTAAACATAATCCCACTCCCAGGGTTGTTCCTAAAAAAAGTCCAATACCAATAATATAAAAACTACTATAAAGAAATATCAATTGAATTTTTAAATTACTCATTCCCAACGATTTTAAAATGCCTATCATTGGAGTGCGTTCCAAAATAAGAATTAATAAAGCAGAAATCATATTAATTAATGCAATAATCATCATGATTATAATGATTATTTTTTCATTCATTTTCATCATCTCAAGCCAAGAAAATACATTTCCAAATCGCTTCTCGAGAGAATAAATTTCTAATGGGGATTCTAAATAATTAGTAAATATTTCTTTTTCAACTTGCGGACTGTTTTTTATATCGTCTAAGGTTATTTCATATCCTTGTATCAAATTATTTGAATCTTTATTTAAATGATTAATAAATCGATAGTCGCATAAAGAAAATGATTTGTCGTACTCTTCTAATCCGGTATTGAAAATACCAACAATCGATACTTTTCTTGCCCTAGGAGCATCATTTAATCCAGAAAAAAAATATAATATTATTCGATCGTTTAATTTTAAATTAAAACGAGTTGCCATAGTTTTTGAAACTACAATTTCATTTGAAAAACTGTCTTTTCGAAATGTTATGGGTTTCCCTTCTACTAAAAATTGTTCAACTGTTTTAAAGCTTGATGCATCATTTAATCCTTTAAGAACAATGCCTTCAATTCCATCATTCGTTTTAAGTATGCAAGATTGAAGGGAATAAGGTTGTACTCCTATCACATGAGCTGTATTTTTCACTTGCTTAACTAAATTTGTATCGTGCAGTATTTTTTCTGCATTCATCATATTAGAAGGGTCAGGAGAAAAATTAGTGATATTGAGGTGTCCCCAGCAGTCATAAAATTTTTGACTAATATGTTCTTGATAACCCCGAGTGATTGCTGATCCAATAATCATTACGGATACACTTAATGCAATGGCTAGTATTGCTATACGAGAAATAAATAACGAGAATGATTTTTTCTCATAAACAGCTATTTTCTTTGCGATAAGTATAGATAAATTCATGCTTTCTATCAAAGTAACAAAAAAATATAGATATAAAAAAAGCTACATTGAAAAAATGTAGCTTTTTTTAAGAAAATATATAAATTAATTAATGTTTTACAGGAGTACTTTCTACTGGTTGTCCTGGAGTTACATTTCCTTTAATATAAATTTCATAACGTTCTTTATCACATTTAGCATTTGAAGCGATATAAACTGTTTTGTTAAATCCTCCTTGTCTACCTTGTGTGTTGTATTTTACTGAAATTTTACCTGTTTTACCGGGTGCAATTGGCTCTTTTGTCCAATCTGGAGTAGTGCAACCACAAGAAGCTGAACAGCTTTGAATAATTAAAGGCTCTCTACCAGTATTGGTGAAAACAAAATCATAAGACGCGATAGGGCCTTCTTTTATATTTCCAAAATCATGTGTTTCACTAGCAAATTTAAAAACAGGTGCATTCGGGTTATTGTTTTGAGCTTTAGCCCCCAAGCATGCGAAAAAAAGAAATGTGATTGCGAATATATTTTTCATCCTATAAAAATTTTTATGTTTTATTAAGTAATAAATTAATGTTTCATCATGCTGTTGTTATTTGCAGGAACTGATGACTCAGGAGCTTTTTCAACATTACCGGAAATTTTAATTATTTTAGAACCAACATTAGAATTCACTGTAATTGTTTTTACAAAACCACCTGGTCGACCTTGTGTATTGTATGTAGCTGAAACTTTACCAGATTTCCCTGGAGCAATTGG
>CANHJA010000170.1 GCA_947460795.1 Bacteroidota bacterium
AGTTTGGTAAGTGGTTTCCCACCTCCAAAATTTTATAGCTTCTTCCATAAAGAAGAAAAATTACAAAAAGGAAGCAATGCTCGTGTACACAATTTAAAAGGTATCAATGTTTATTTGTATTTAGAAGATGCTATTGCTGAAGGTAAAAAACAAAACAAACCAGTAATGATTGATTTCACAGGTTGGGCATGTGTAAATTGTCGCAAAATGGAAGAAAATGTTTGGACAAAATCATCTGTCAATAAACTGTTGAGTGATCAATACATCATCGCTTCATTGTATGTTGATGAACAAATAGAATTGCCTAAAAACGAACAATTTGCCTCGCCATTTTTAGATAAAAAATTTGCCACAACCGTTGGAGATAAATGGTTTGATTTATCATTGCGTCATTTTAAATCGGCCACACAACCTTTTTATGCTTTGATAGATCCTGTGAACAACAGAATTTTAAATACGCCAAGAGGTTTTACACCAAGTGAAAGCGAATACACTAAATTTTTAGAGTGTGGATTGACGAATTACAAAAGTTTGAGATAGTTTTTAAAAGCTAAAACTTAAATTTTTTTCAATATAATTTCCCTTCTATTTCAATTGAAATATAGTCAATAAAAATAAATAGTATATTAGCGTCAATGAAATTCATCGAACGTTTTTTATTGTCTAAAAATTTTCCAATTATCCTTTTTTTAGTGAGTTGGATTTTTGTATTTGCTATTTACTTTCCTGGTCACAAGGCGATGTTAATTGATGATGGAATTTCGGGATTGTGGGAATTGAAAAAATGGGGTTTCAATGGATATTTGAACTCCTATGGCATGAAAAGTTTTTATTATGGCTACTTTGGATTTTTAGCTATCGTTTACTTTTTATTCGGCACCAATCCTTTAGGGTGGTTTATCGTATTCAGTTTTTTACATGCATTAAATACCACGTTTATTTTTAAAGCGTTTCAAAAATTGTATGCAGCTTTAGCGTTACAAAATGGACAATGGATTGCATTTGTAGGATCTATTTTGTTTTTAGTTTCGCCTTATCAATCCGAAAATATTATATGGGCTGCTACCTCCCATTATTCACTTACCCTTTTTGTATTATTATATGGAATTAATTGGATTTGCGATTTCATGAATAATGGAGCAACTATAAAATCAATCATAGTTTTTCATTCATTATTTATTTTTGCTTTACTGACGTTAGAAATGAGTTTTTTCTTTCCTGTTATATTTTTTCTCCTGTTTTTAATTTTGCTAGTTCAACAAACTAATAAGTCACAAGCAATTCCTTATATATTGAAAATAGCCATGCTGCAAATCTTCTTTGTAGGAATTTATTTATTTTTTTATCATTCATTGTTTGGCAGTTGGATTCCCAATAGAAATAACGATCCCCATTCTTTAAATGTAGCTAAACTCACTACTACACTTGCTCAACAAATCGTTAAATTATTTTCATTTGTTCATTTTTCGGAATATAAAATGCGAGAAATTGTATATCAATTTTGTACGCATTGGAAAAAAACAAGCATCATTTTAGGAACTATTTTCTTGGCAATTTCTTTGTTTGTTTTTAAAAAAGAAAAATCAAAAATGTGGTTGCTTTTCTTTTTTATTATCTCAGGAATTATGCTTCTCTATCCTTTTTTAGAAAGCTATTTTATGTATTTGTTTAGAATTGAAAACGACCGATATCTTTATTTTGGAAGTGTATTCTTTTTACAAGCATTCGTTTTTGTGGCATTTTATTTTAAACCCATTATACGATTACCAATCCTATTCATTTATGTTGCAGCATTTGTATATTTTATATTTCCTTCGGTAAAAGCAAGGAGAACAAGTGCTAAGCTTTATTATAATTTTATTCAAAAATTCCCTGAACCTAAAGGTGGTAAATTATTTTTATTAAATGTTCCTAATTACTGTGCGGATGTTTATGAATTTAGAGACATTTCAAGATTGCCAATGTCATTAGAAGCAGAATATGGAATGGATTTGTCAAAAAAAATAATCCAAATTGCCTCTTATAATTCGATTTCTGAAAAAGATAGTTTTGAAGTAAATAGAATCAATGACACCACCCTTTTTGTGAAAACAAAAACAAACGGCACTTGGTGGATGAATGAAAGCAATGGTTTGACGAATTATGACAATGAATATTACCGCTTAGAAAAAGATGAATGGGGCGGTTATTATTTATTTTTTAGAAAAAAATTAAATGCTGAAGATAAAATTTATTACTACTCAAACGGACGATTTATATTTCTTCATTAATTTATAAATAGAGATTGATAAACACATTCCTAACTATTTTGGATTAGAACAATTACATTTGTGATACTTTTTAAATACTAAATGAAGAAACTACTACTTATATGTGTTTTGTTTTCATCAATAAACACATTTGCACAACAAGGAAATTTATCGGGCGATTTAATGATGTCGATGAATTTTTTTCAACGAGACACCAATATTAAAGCTTCAGGAAATCCTTTATATGATAATCTTTTAAGCGGCGGCGAAGGTTGGTTAGGATTGCGTTATAGTGGAAATGGTTTTACAGGAACGGTTCGTTTTGATGGGTTTAATAATTCAAATCTTCAAAAACCAACATCTGCATTAACAGCTGCCGGTATTGGTATGTTTAGTTTAAGTAAAGAATATAAAAATATGACAATTACCGCTGGGCACATTTATGACCAAATAGGAAGCGGTATTATTTTTAGAGCCTATGAAGACAGGGGCTTATTAATAGACAATGCACTTTTTGGAATGCATCTAAAGTATAAAATCAATAATAATTTAACAGCTAAAGGATTTACCGGGCAAACCAAAAAATTATTCGAACGATATAATCCAGTAATTAAAGGAGCAAATATAGAAGGTGATTTGGATTTAGGTCAAAAAGCACACATTACACCAGGAATTGGAGTTGTAAATAGAACCATGGATCAAGCCAGCATGGATTATGTGGTAGCAACAATTAACGCCATGCCATTAGCAGACCGATTTGCTCCCACCTATAATAATTTAGCAGCAACTTTTTATAATACTTTAAACTATGGAGATTTTAGCTGGTATGTAGAAGCAGCAACTAAATCGAAAGAGGCTATGCTTTATAATACCAATTTTAAAAACTTGGCAGGAACAGTATTATATTCAACAGTAGGTTTTGCAAAAGCTAAATGGGGTTTAAATGCATCCTTTAAACATTCCGAAAATTTTGAATTAAGAACATCTCCAAAAGAAATTTTATTACAAGGTATTTACAATTGGCAACCCATTATTGCTCAAATTCGTCCGCAACGATTAATTGCTCGTTACACACCACCATCACAATTCTCAGAATCCGGTGGTTCAATTAGTGGTTTATTATCACCTAATGAAAATATATCAATCAATGCATCATACACAAAAATAAATTCTTTAGATACAGGGGCAACCTTATTTAGAGAAGTTTTTGCAGAAGCTGAAATTAGAAGTGTACCTAATTTTATTTTTCATTTTGGAGCACAGTATTTGTTGTATAATCAATTTATATATCAACAAAAAACAAATAAGGAATTGTACCCTGATGTAAATGCAATCACCCCATTTATGGAAATTATTTATAAAATTAATAATAAAAAATCCATTAGATCTGAGTTGCAATACATGAATACCAAACAAGATTATGGATCTTGGGCCTTTGCTTTATTAGAATTTAATATTGCACCAAAATGGAGTTTTGCTGTTTCGGATATGTACAATATTAAACCGAATAAAAAACAAGTTAGTAAAGCACATCATTATCCAAATATTTTTATAGCTCGCTCTGTGGGGCCACATCGGTTTACTGCACAATATGTGAAACAAGTAGATGGTATTAATTGTACAGGCGGTGTGTGTAGATATGAACCTGCATTTAGTGGTTTCAAATTAGGAATTATTTCAACTTTTTAAAAAACGAATTATGACATTTAATCCAAAAATAATTTTAGGAACATTGCTAATCGCAATATTGTTTTTTGCTTGTATAAAAGAACAAAAACCGGCAGGTATCATTTTAAGCCCAACCATTACATTTACAGATTCTATCTATACAGCTTCACAAATTCCATCCGCTCAAGCAAGAGTTGTTTTGGTAGAAGAAGCAACAGGTGTTCATTGTGTAAACTGTCCTGCAGGTGCAGCAATGCTTCGAGGAATAAAAGCCGCTTATCCAAACCGTATTTTATCAGCAGCTGTTTATTCTCCATTTTTAAATTATTTTGTTGCTCCCTCTAAATATGATTTCAATACACAAGATGCTTTAGATTTAGTTACGTTTTTAGGGAATGTAGATCCTTCAAAACCATCCGCAGCAATTAATAGAACCCCCGCTCCAAATAATCAAAACAATACTGGAAATTCTTATTTTTATGATCGAAACGATTGGAATACATCAATTGCTAATTTTTTAAATACACCCACTCCTGTTAATTTAGAAGTAAGCGCAGAGTTTATAAACAATGCATATAAATTAAATGCAAAAACTACTTTTACCGAAAATGTTTCTAGCGATTTGGCGATTTCATTGTTTGTTATTGAGGATGGTATCATTGATATTCAAGACTCTACAGGAGTAGAAATAGAAGACTATGAACACGAACATGTACTTCGTAAAATTTTAACTCCAATTTCAGGGCTTAATATATTAGAAACAACCCCAATAAAAACTAAAGGAACTGTTTTAGAACGAACTTTTTATTTTGAAATGCCAAGCAAAGTTTTAAATAAATCAAATGCCAAAGTTCTTTGTTTTATACATAAAGTGGGTAGTGATAAAGAAGTGCTGCAGGTTGCTGAAATTGATTTACCTTAACTAAGTAAAAAAATATTTTATTTACTTAACAAAAATCTCGTTACTACTTTTTGTAGTTCTCTCCACAAAATAAGTCTTGTGATAGAAGCACTGTAAGATTCGTTTTCACGAGAAATTATTTTCACTTTAGCTTCATCCACATCTACTCTGTAAAGAATTTCCATTAACGAGGTTCCCTTGTTTAATAAGGATTCTATTTGTGGTTGAATTTGTGAGAATAACTCTTCATAAATAGTTTCAGCATTTCCAGAAAAATTAAAT
>CANHJA010000171.1 GCA_947460795.1 Bacteroidota bacterium
ACCACTAAAGTAATTTGGCTGGGCACAAAGCCAATACTGACTTTTTTTACGAAATCAAAAAAAGGAAATACTTGGCAAATGGCATCGTTGCTATTTCAACATGAAATTAGTCCTGTAGAACTCACACTGAGTGAAGAGCAAGGCAAATGGGTTGCAAAAATGTTTGATACCATTTCGATTCAGAATCCAACAACCTATCAATCATTGCAACAAGATTTTGAAACTGAAATCATCGATGACGACTTCGAACTCTTTTGGCACAATAAAATAATGAAAGGTTTAGAAGGAAAAGGTTTAATCCTATTGTAGTTTTTTTATTTTTTAGAATCTAAAGGGCCCCCACCATTACCTTGATCTAAAGGACCCCCACCATTACCTTGTCTATCTTTATTGTCTTTATATTTATCACTAAAAGGATTTGCTTCGTTACTATTATCACTGAAAGGATTAATTGGTTCTCCACCTATAATAAGACCTCTAGTAAGGGGGGAGCCATCTGTAAGTTCAAATTTATTATTGACCAATTTGCTAGAAGCAAATTCATGTAAGCATTTTAAGCAACAAAAGAAGAGATCTTGTTCTGGATTTGAAGGACCTTTTTCAGAGCGCCCAGCAAAAGGACCTGCAACAATACCAATTTTGGTTGTAAAAAAATAGACATATGTTTTTGTACCTCCTTTCAATTTAGTAAACACTTTCCATGCCTTTTCGTTTAATTTACTATTACACCAAGAACAATTTTTTTCTTCAGTTTGTGGTTTCGAAATATTATTCCCAACCTCTTTTTCCAAACCCATTAATGGGTCAGTTTGCGTATTTTCCTTGCAAGCATTTAAAGACAAAGTGATTAAGGTGAAAAGTGTAATTTTTATCAAATGGTTTTTCATTGTATAAGTGTTGTTTATTTTTTAGTGTATGTACTTTCAAAAATAGTATTTTTTTATTATTCTAGAAAATGTCTTCTTGAGACTGTAATTGCTACACATAAATCAGAGTATTATTTTATTTTGATTTTTATTTAATTTTTTTTTTACAATCAAAGCAATGGCTTTTAATATTTTTTAGCTTTTAGGAATTATGAGTTGAATCCTATTTCACTTTTCCTTTTTTTGACGTAAATTCGCACCACGTTTGAAAAAACGAGGTTAATAATTCAAATTCATATTCAAAATTTATAAAAATGGCATACGACATTTCAATGATTCAGGCGACTTACGCCAAATTTCCCGAAAGAGTAGCAGCAGCTCGTAAAACTTTAGGCAGACCATTAACTTTATCTGAAAAAATTCTTTATGCGCATTTAGATGCCGGTATGGAATTGACAGATTACCCAAGATTAAATTCGTATGTAGATTTTAATCCAGATCGTGTAGCCATGCAAGATGCAACTGCACAAATGGCCTTATTGCAATTTATGCAAGCTGGCAGACCAACTGTGGCTGTGCCTTCTACGGTTCATTGTGACCATTTAATTATGGCAAAAAATAATGCGAAAGCAGATTTGGAATTTGCCAACACAGAAAGTAAAGAAGTATTTGATTTTCTTTCTTCGGTTTCTAATAAATATGGAATAGGATTTTGGAAACCAGGTGCAGGAATTATTCATCAAATTGTATTAGAAAACTATGCCTTTCCTGGTGGAATGATGATAGGAACCGATAGCCATACTGTAAATGCGGGTGGTCTTGGAATGGTTGCAATTGGGGTAGGTGGTGCCGATGCTTGTGATGTTATGGCTGGTTTACCTTGGGAATTAATGATGCCGAAATTAATTGGAATTAAATTAACTGGTAAGTTAAACGGATGGGCTTCTCCTAAAGATATTATTTTAAAAGTTGCTGGTATTTTAACTGTAAAAGGAGGTACCAATGCAATTGTAGAATATTTTGGAGATGGTGCTATTAGCTTGAGTTGCACTGGAAAAGGAACTATTTGTAACATGGGTGCCGAAATTGGCGCAACTACATCTACTTTTGGTTACGATGAAAGCATGGCAAAATACCTTCGAGCAACTGGTCGTGCCGATGTAGCTGATGCTGCCAACGCAATTAAAGAACATTTAACTGGAGATGATGAAGTATATGCAAATCCATCAAAATATTTTGATGAGGTATATGAAATTAATTTAGATGAATTAGAGCCTCATATCAATGGGCCATTCACTCCCGATTTAGCCACGCCAATTTCTAAAATGAAAGAGGCAATTGCAACCAATAACTGGCCTTCAAAAATCTCTGTAGGTTTAGTAGGAAGTTGTACCAATAGTAGCTATGAAGATTTAGCGCGCGCTGTTAGTTTGGCTTCTCAAATCAATGAAAAAGGATTGAAATTAAATTCTGAATTTAATATTAATCCTGGTTCAGAGCAAATTAGATACACTGTTCAACGCGATGGAATTTTAGAAGTTTTTGAAAATGTTGGAGCGAATGTATTTGCCAATGCTTGTGGCCCTTGTATTGGTATGTGGGATAGAATGGGTGCAGAAAAACAAGAAAAAAATACCATCATTCATTCATTCAATAGAAACTTCGCTAAACGTGCCGATGGGAATCCTAATACATATGCATTTGTGGCTAGTCCCGAAATTGTAACTGCATTAGCAATTGCAGGAGATTTAGGATTTAATCCAATTACAGACACGATCACCAACGACAAAGGAGAGCAAGTAAAATTAACAGCACCATCAGGGGATGATTTGCCTACAAAAGGTTTTGCTGTTGAGGACGCAGGTTTTCAAGCTCCAGCAGAAGACGGTAGCAAAGTAACTGTTGCAGTGAGTGCAGATAGTAAGCGTTTACAATTATTAGATCCATTTGCAGCATGGGAAGGAACCGATATGAAGGGAATGAAATTATTAATTAAAGCGAAAGGGAAATGTACTACGGATCATATCTCAATGGCAGGTCCTTGGTTAAAATTCCGTGGGCATTTAGATAATATATCAAATAATATGTTGATTGGTGCTGTCAATTCATTTAATGAAAAAACAGATTTAGTTAAAAATCAAATAACTGGTGAATATGGTCCTGTACCTGCAACGCAACGAGCATACAAAGCAGCAGGTATTGGTAGTATTGTTGTTGGGGATGAAAATTATGGTGAAGGATCTAGTCGTGAGCATGCAGCTATGGAACCTCGTCATTTGGGAGTTCGTGCTGTTTTAGTAAAATCATTTGCTCGTATTCATGAAACGAACTTAAAAAAACAAGGGATGCTTGGTTTGACATTTGCTGACAAAGCAGATTATGATAAAATTCAAGAAGATGATACTATTGATATTGAAGGTTTATTGACTTTCGCTCCTGGTAAAAATTTACAAATGGTATTAAACCATAAAGATGGTAGCAGTGAAACTATTCAAGTAAAACACAGTTACAACGACCAACAAATTGCTTGGTTTAAAGCTGGTGGCGCATTGAATGTTATAAGAGCTAGTATTAATGCATAATTGATATTTAATAATTAAGAAGTCTGGGTAAAACCGGACTTCTTTTTTTTTGTTTAAAATAAATGACTATATTTGTCATGTCAAAAAAAATCAAGATGAAAAATATTATAAAAAAAGCCAGAGAAGGGAAGGGGTTATTAATGCGGGACGTAGCTCAAAAATTAAATATTGATGCAGCGTTAATTAGTAAATGGGAAAAAGGAACTCGTAAGCCTACGCGTAATCAAGTGATAAAGTTAGCACCGATATTAGGCTTAGATACCGAAAAATTGTTGATAGAATGGATGAGCGAAGTTATTTTGTATGAAATAGGGAACGACGATTTAGCTTTAAAAGCGATGTTGGTAGCGGAAGAAAAAGTCCGTTATACACTCCAAAAGCCAACTATAAAATTGGCTAAAAGCATCACGAGTATTTTAAAAGAAATAGATATTGAAAAAAAGAAATTGACAAAACTTCGTCATTTGGATAGCTATAGAATTGCTCAAGCGTTGGAGTTAGAATACACATTTGAAAGCAATAGAATTGAAGGAAACACCCTTACATTAAAAGAAACGGATTTGGTAATAAATGAAGGAATCACAATTTCTGGGAAGTCTATGCGTGAACACTTAGAAGCAGTTAACCATCAAGATGCTGTATTATTTGTCAAAGATTTAATTACTAAAAATACAGATTTAAGAGAAAGGGATTTGCTCTTATTACACAATTTAGTCCTACGAGGGATTGATGTTGAAAACGCCGGAAGATATAGAAATGTTCAAGTGATGATTAAAGGAAGTAGGCACATGCCGCCTCAGCCATTTTTAGTTGCTAAGCAAATGGAAGAGGTGTTTTTATGGTATCAATTAAATAAAAATAAATTACATCCTGTTATTTTAGCAGCAGAAATGAGCGAAAAAATAGTTACGATTCATCCATTTATTGATGGCAATGGTAGAACATCTCGTTTATGGATGAATTTAATTTTGTTGAAACATGGCTATGTAATTGCAAATATTAAAGGTGATAACACTTCGCGTATGAAATATTATGAAACTCTAGAAAAGGCCCAAGCTGATGATGACAAAACAACATTTTTTGAATTTATTGCAAACGTTGAACTAGAAGGATTAAAAAGGTATATGAATATTTTGGGAGCATAAAAAAAAGCGAAGATTTTACTTCGCTTTTTTTAACTTACAATAATTTCATTAATAAATTGTTCTCCAAAATGCTGATTAATGCGAGCTACTAAGAGCGTTTTATTGTATGAAAGTTCCTGTTTTAATGCAGGTACATCAGTAATAATATATAATTTTTGATTATCAATTCTTAAGTCTTTCGTATGTTTGGCTACTGTTTTCCCCATTAATAATTCCCAATCACCTTTTAATTTGATGACCTGATAACGGTATTTCCAATAACTGCTGTTTACCATTTCATTTATGGCATCTTGCATTGAGTATAACGACATAATACATTATTTAGGTTTTCAAATTAGAATATTGAATACTTTTTAGAAAATGAAATTTATTTTTGGTTGTCTCTCCATTCATAAACCCAACTGCTTTGAATCATTTCTAAATGACCTTCTGTAGATCCTTCTTTAGTACCTACAAAACCCTCAATAGCTAAAACCCATTCTA
>CANHJA010000172.1 GCA_947460795.1 Bacteroidota bacterium
GCCCCATTTAAAGTGTAAAAATTCCAATTGGCAGCCGGATCATTTGTTTGTGAAAAACCAACCAAAATAACTGACTCTGTGCTTACACTTCCAGAAAATCACACTAAAATAAATCGATCATTATTGGGATCATAAATAACTCTAGGGTCCGAAATCCAAGTGTAATTTCCTACCGCAGCCGTCATCGATGTCAATGATCTTTTGTTGACTAACAATTTACCCGTGTCATTATATACACTCATATTTGAATTCACTACACTTACAACTGTTCCGTTGTTTGAAACTGCAATGTCATTGTCATTGGGTACACTGCTGGAAGTATTTCCTTGAATTCCTTTAAAAACAGTTGGGTTAGGAGCTGAGCCTCTTGTCTTTTTTTGTTGCGGTATATTTTGCATTTCTGCTTTTTTCAATGCACGAAGTTTATCCAGTTCCGCTTTCTTATTTCCATATTCAGCCGATGGAATGGGATGTTGATCTAGGTTGATTAAATGAGGATGAAAATCTTTGGTGTTTTCATCCGCCATATTTACTATAAAAGGTTTTCCTGAAGTGCCACTGATTTTTTTTACTTGTGCGGTTGCACATAAAAAAGTAAGTAAAATGCAAATGGTAAATAAACTTTGTTTCATTGTAAATAAATTATCCCACTAAATTAGTAAATAGTATTTAGTACAAAGTGAAAAGAAGGAAGAAATTTATAATTCAATTTGCAATTCTTCCAAATCCAACATGGCATTGATGAGTGAAACTTTTTCATACTGATGAATATCCTTATATGCAATTTCTTTTTCAATGATTTTAGAATTATTCAGAAGTACATTTCGACGAACACCAAAAAACAAAGGGTCTTTGGGCGTATGCCATTCACTGCCATTCCACAAAGCGATATTCGAATAACTGGAATCGGTGAGTAAACCATCTACAACAAAAATGGGTTCGATGGTTGCTGGTAAATCTTTTGTATGTTTTAAAAAACAATTTTTATTAGTAAATTTTAATGGATAGGAAAGATCCTCGTCCTGAATACAAACTATTTTTTCAATATGCCTTTTGTTATACGTTGAAAGTTCAATTTGATATTCTTTTTCATTGTATAAAATTCTACATTTATGTAAATCCTTGTTTTGTATTTCTTGTAGAATGTGATTTTCAGTCAAGTCAATACATAAATCTCTTCCCGACAATGTTTTCACGGAGTGTTTCATTCGAGCCAAATGATCTTCGAACAGAAATACTTTTTGATGCTGAACTTTTATGGTTTCAAAGAGTGGGAACATAAATTTTATCAATTAATTCTTGGTATTCTTTTTCTACTTCGCTGTTGATGGTAATGCCACCGCCACTTTTATAAACTAGGCCATTGCTTGTTTGTTCAATAAAACGAATGAGCACACAACTGTCCATTGATTTACCATCAAAGTAAAAACATGTACCGGTATAAAACCCCCTGTCCTTTTTTTCTGCTTCTTGAATAATGTCAAGGGTTTTCTTTTTGGGTGCACCACAAATGGAGCCAGCAGGTAATAAAGAAAAAATAATATTTCCTATTTGTTCATAATAATTTATCGGTAAATCGCCTACAATTTTTGAGCTCATTTGCAACAAGGTTTTATTGCTTGTTTTAATGGTATCAATGTATTTAAATTTTTCGACCTGCACATTTGTAGCAACGATGCTAACATCATTTCGTATTAAATCGACAATTGTATAATGTTCTGCGGTTTCTTTTTCGTCATTTAAAATAAGCTGTTCGGCATTTTCTATAGATGCATCAATGGTTCCTTTCATGGGACAGGATATAATTTTTCCATCTTCAATTTTAATGAATGTTTCTGGGGAAAAGCAAACCCATTCATTTTTAAAATTGATTTTATATTTTGCTACTGCAGAATGAAAAATTTCTTGCAACGAATTTTTTGTTTCAATTGGAGTTGAAAAAGTCAAATTTGTTAAATAAGAATTGCCATAATCGAGGTGTTTTTTAACCACATTAAAACCCCTTTCATATTCTTTAAAAGGAATATTTTTTTTCTCGATTTCAACTTTTTCCCTACATCTAACATCGGTTGTTTGAGGACTTTTAAAATGTGGAAACGAAAGTTCAATGTTGTTTTCTGCTAATTCTTCTGGGGTAAAACAATGCGTTTTGTTCATTAAAAAATCAACAAACAATACAAATGGAATGTTGTTTTTTCCATAATTATTTATTTTATCAATAATTGCTTGATGAGTTTGCAAGAAATACTTTTTATTTGTGTAAAAATAAGGGTTTGAAGGTTTTATTAATAGATAATTACGATTCTTTTACATTTAATATTGTTGAAATGTTGAGGCAATTGCATGTAACTGATTTATCTATTGTAAAAAATAATGAAATCACTGTTGAGCAGGCTGGTCATTTTGATAAAATCATTATTTCACCGGGGCCTGCAACACCGCAGGAATCGGGGAATATTTTAGAGATTATTGAACAGCTTTCCCCTACAAAATCCATCTTAGGAATCTGTTTAGGTCATCAAGCGATTGCGGTGGCTTTTGGTGGTACGCTACAAAATTTAGCCAGTCCGTTTCATGGATTTAAAACCCAATTAAATCGGATTGAAGAAGATGGTTTATTTAATAATTTACCTTCTGTGTTTCCAGTAGGGTTATATCATTCTTGGGTGGTTGAAAAAGAAACCTTGCCGAGTTGTTTGCAAATAACAGCGCTGTCTTCCGAAAATATAATTATGTCTATCAAACACAAAACATTTGATGTGCAGGGTATCCAATTTCATCCTGAAAGTTTTATGACTTCATTTGGAAAAGAAATGGTAGGTAATTGGTTAGAGTGGTAAATGTTTTATTTTGACTGCTTTCTTCGTCGCAGTAACGTCTATCATCTATATTTTCTCATTACATCTGAATGATTGATATATTCTTTTCTATTGGCTTGTTCTTTAGAAATTTCTAATCGTTTTTGAATATATAATGGTACCTCTGTGTAATTATTATGTATCAATGAAGCGTTCAAAATTTCTTGTATTTCTAATAAAATTACTTCATCAACCTCGTGAATTTTTTTTATTATTTCTTCTTTTAATGCTACACTCATGTTATTGTATTTCTATATAAATTTAATGCTTATTCTTTAAATATCTTTATATTTAATCCACCAAAACCTACTATACTATGCGCTTTTTATTCGTATTTCTGTTTCATTTCGTTTTTATATTTCAATGTGCTGCCCAATCGGATACCGTTTTTGTAAATGAATTGGGAACTTATGTATCTCGGGAGCAAGCCAATTATTATCGGGTTATCCTTTCTACGGAGACCAATGCCTATTTGTTTAATGATTATTTTTTTAATCATCAATTGGCTCGAAGCGTAGAATATAAAAGTAAAATGGGGACTATAAGAGAAGGTGCTGCTGTTTACTTTTTTTCAAATGGAATCAAAAAAGAAGAAGGGCATTTTGCCAATGGGTTTCAAACAGGCGAATGGCGATCGTATTATACCAATGCAGCCTTGAAGGAAAAAAAAATATTTACAGAAAAGCTACACTCATATTATACGTATCAATTTGATTCAACCACTGCGAAAGTAGAAGAGGAGGGCGCTTATGATTTTTTTGGAAAAAAGACTGGAACCTGGAAGCGTTATTTTTGGAACAGAGAAAATATACAACATAGAACCGCTTATGTAGTTGGTAAAAAAGAGGGAGAGCAAATGGAGTATTATTCATCAGGAGCTGTTAAACGCAAAGAACTCTTTGAAAAAAATAAGCTCAAGAAGGGATTTCAATATGATTTGGAAGGCCATGCTATCCAGTATTTTCCTGCCTTTGAATATCCTGTTTCAAAGAAACCCATTTATCGGGTTTTGCAAAATGAAGTAGCCTGTTATGCCGAACAAGTAAAAATACATTCATTTGAAATTCGTTTTTTAGTGACTAAAGAAGGCTTGGTAAAAAATATTGAAATGGATTTGGATGATGAATCGTGTAAAAACGAAATAAGAAAGGGAATTGAAAAAATGAAATGGAAACCTGCCAAGAAAGAAAATAAACCGATTGATTTTACTGCCACCTTCCGAATGCGCGCTTATGGAAATGGGGATTAATAATAGTTGAAATTGGTTATTGGGATTATTTAAATCAAATGGGTTGAGATATAATAATTTATCTTCGCGAAAAATAATGACATGAGTCTATTTGATAAATTACAAGAAGCAAAAAATAAAAAAATGAATGAAGCATTAGAAGCCGGAAGAAAATTTCTAGAAGAAAACGCAAAAAGACCTGAAGTGGTTTCTTTGCCTAGTGGATTGCAATACGAAGTATTAACTATGGGTGATGGGCCGAAGCCCACTGCAAATCAAACTGTAAAGTGCCATTATCATGGTACATTAATTGATGGTAGAGTGTTTGATAGTTCGGTTCAAAGAAAACAACCTGCAAGCTTTCCACTCAATCAAGTAATTATGGGTTGGACGCAAGCGGTACAATTAATGCCTGTGGGAAGTAAATGGCGTTTATACCTTCCGCCACACCTTGCTTATGGCGACCGACAAACAGGCCCGTTGATAGCCCCAAACTCTACACTAATATTTGAAGTAGAATTATTGGCTATTTAAAAAATAAACCTTATTTTCGCATTCCTAAAATGAGAAATCATTTTTAAAGATCTTTTAAAACAAATTATATAGCTGGAGAGATGCCCGAGTGGCCGAAGGGAGCGGTTTGCTAAATCGTCGTAGGAGTCAGATCCTACCCAGGGTTCGAATCCCTGTCTCTCCGCTCTTTGTTTTTAAAATTATTTTTTAGGAATTGTAAAAGTAAAGTTTACATTTGCAACTCTTATGAATTACGGGAGGTAGTTCAGCTCGGTAGAATATCCTGATTGAAACATCAGGAGAGTCGCAGAGAAAAAACCTTTCAAAAATGAGTAGTGTAAATAACACTTCTACCTTCGGGAGGTAGTTCAGCTCGGTAGAATACTTGGTTTGGGACCAAGGGGTCGCAGGTTCGAATCCTGTCCTCCCGACATTTAAAAAAGCAATCA
>CANHJA010000173.1 GCA_947460795.1 Bacteroidota bacterium
CTATTAAATTTTTCATCGGATTTGTAAAAACAAAAGGGTTTAAAGTATTTGGATATTACAGAATTGCTTTAGGTATTACCGTTTTAATATTAATTGCAACCGGTGTAATTACTCAATAAACTACTTGATATCACTTCTTGAAATTAATACAATTGTTCGCCAAATGAATGGCAACTAAAAAATAAATGTTGACTACATAAAAAAATCCGTTTCATTTGAAACGGATTTTTTTATGTATTAATATCTATGAAATTTATTTATTCATTGTAGCTAAAAACTCTTCGTTGTTTTTAGTATTTTTCATCTGATTTAAAATAAACGACATCGTTTCTTCAGGATTCATATCTCCAATATGTCTTCTCAAAATATATAATTTACTAATCACTTCTTTTGGTAATAATAAATCATCTCTACGAGTTGACGAAGCAACAATATCAATAGCAGGGTAGATGCGTTTGTTTGCTAATCGTCTATCCAATTGCAGCTCCATATTACCAGTTCCTTTAAATTCCTCAAAAATAACCTCATCCATTTTACTACCTGTATCTATCAATGCTGTAGCTAAAATTGTTAATGAACCTCCATTTTCTATTTTACGGGCAGCACCAAAAAATTGTTTTGGTTTTTGCATTGCATTTGCTTCCACACCACCACTTAAAACTTTACCTGATGATGGTGAAACGGTATTGTGTGCACGAGCCAAACGAGTAATACTGTCTAATAAAATTACCACATCATGACCAACTTCTACCAATCTTTTAGCTTTGTTTAATGCAATTGTTGAAACTTTTACATGTTTTTCTGCTGGCTCATCAAATGTAGATGAAATAACTTCTGCTTTTACGCTGCGCTCCATATCTGTAACTTCCTCAGGGCGTTCATCCACTAATACAATCATTAAATAACATTCTGGATGATTGGCAGCAATGGCATTGGCAACTTCTTTCAACAACATGGTTTTACCAGTTTTTGGTTGTGCCACAATCAATCCACGTTGGCCTTTCCCTATTGGAGAAAATAAATCCATGATACGGGTACTAAAATTATTAGGCGTAGTACATAAATTTAATTTTTCATACGGAAACAAAGGAGTTAAATAATCAAATGGAACACGATCTCTTACTTCATCAGGCGTTTTCCCATTGATAGTGGATGCTTTTATTAACGCAAAATATTTTTCACCTTCCTTAGGAGGTCTAACCAATCCGGTAACAGTGTCTCCCATTTTTAAACCAAAAATTTTGATTTGTTGATGAGAAACATATACATCATCTGGAGAGCTCAAATAATTATAATCACTTGAACGTAAAAATCCATAACCATCAGGCATTAATTCTAAAACGCCTTCTGTTTCTAATTGCCCGTCAAATTCTAAATTAAATTTCGGTACTTTTTTTACGGGTTGATTAACAGAAACTGGTGCTTGCTCATCTATTATTGAATCTGCTTTTGGTTGATGCCCTTGTTTGTGTTTTTGATTTGGATTGTTATTTTGCTTGTGTGCTTTATTTACTACAGGAAGCTTAGCCAATAATTTTTCAGTGCTAACATCTTCATTCACTGCTTGTGGAGTTTGTGATGCTAGTTCTTCTTTCTCTGCTTTTATTCGAGCTTTTTCCGCAAGTTCTGCTTGATGTTTCTCATTAATTCTAGCTATTATTTCATCAACATTTGGGCCAGCTTTTTTGACAACTGGAGTTTCAACCTCCGTTTTTGTATCCGCTACCTTATTGGCAATGTCTTCTTTTTCTGCAACTGCTTTTTTTGTACTATCGGCAACTTTGTCTGTCTTCTTTGGCAATGCTTTTTTAGGTTTAATTACTTTTTCTTTCGGCATTGCTTCTGTTTGTTTTTCAACAACTGTTTCTTTAATTTCTTTCGATGTAGCCTCCGCTTTTTTGGTTACTACTTTCTTTTTTGTAGGTCCTTTTTTTTCTTTTGCTAAAGGCAAAATCGCTTGTTTATCTAAAATTTTGTAAATCAAGTCTTGTTTAGGTAAATCTTTTGCGTTGCTGATATCTAATTTTTTAGCAATGTCTAAAAGTTCAGGAACGATCATTTCGTTCAACTGTAAAATGTCATAATTCATATTTCTTAAGAGTTTCGTTTTGCACGAAGTATTTTTTTGAAAATCTTTTTGTAAAAAAATTTGTTGGGAAACAAAGAACATGGTTGAGAATGCTTACAAGAAAAAGGATCGCTACCAATTGACTTCTTTGTACTGCAAGTTTACAACTCATTTCTTATATCATCAAAACTATTTTTTAATTTTAGCAGAAAATTGGTCATCTGTAAGTGCCATCAAATAAGATTCTAAATCTATTTTTTCTTGTTCGGTTAAACCTATTTTTTGTGGCAAAACAGTATCTCTACCAATTGAATTAATGATAAATAACGATGGGTTGTCATAATAATTAATTACTTCACGCAGTGTTTTAAATCTACCATCATGCATATATGGTGCTGTTACAGCTACATTTCTTAAACCAGGTATTTTAAATCGGCCTATATCATTTGGATTTTTAGTTATCACATATCGACCGCTGTCGTTTAAATCTTTACCATTAAACAATCCAATATTTTTAAATTCATCAGATGTAAAATCAGGTGTAAAATGGCATTCAAAACATTTTGTTTTATCACTTGTAAACAATTCCCTTCCTCTTATTTGTGATGCCGTCATAGCATCTGTTTGATCATTCATCCATCTATCATTCGGGGTCTGATCTGTTTCTAACGTTTTTTCAAAACGAGCGATAGCATCTACAATTGATGAGCTATCAGGATATTTTGAATATAGCTGAAAAAATAATTTTCTGTATTCTTTAGAATGATTGATGCGCTCAACCGCTTGATGAAAAGGCAAATTCATTTCACTCGAATTTTCTATAGGAAAAACTACTTGGGCTTCTAAGCTTGCAGCTCTACCATCAAAAAAATAAATATCTCTCGCTGCCATATTCATAATAGAAGGAGTATTTCTTGCAGTTACTTTACCATTTACACCACGACTAAAAGCAAGCGTATCAGCAAAAGCAAATTGAGGAATATGACAAGAGGCGCAACTGACAGTTTGATTAGAAGAAAGGATTTTATCAAAGAAAAGTTTTTCTCCTAATTGTGCTTTTGTTGTAATGCTTTTTGATGTTTGCGTATTTGCAAATGCACTCAGTAAAAGAATAGATATTAAAATAAAGAAAAATGAAAATCCTTTTTTCATAGTGCAAAAATAAGAACTTCTAATTAGATTTGCGCATTGATAATTATCATTATTTAGAAATGACAGAAGCTCGGAAAAATAGAATTCAAGAAGTATTAGATAAACGCCAGAATGACATTACAATTGTATTAGAAAATATATTTGACCCACACAATATAGCTGCTGTTTTAAGAACCTGTGATGCGGTTGGTATAATGGAAATTTTTGTGCTTAATACCATGAAACCCAATCATGGAAGTTATGAAAATAGAAGAAGCTCCAGTGCAGCTAAATGGATGATGGTGCATCATTTTAGTGATCCAACAGAATGTTTCACTGCTGTGAAAAAGAAATATAAAAAAATATATTCTACGCACATGAGTGAAGCATCTAAAAGTATGTATTCATTGGATATGACTGAACCCATTGCATTGGTATTTGGAAATGAGCGTCAGGGGTTAACTCGTGCATCATTAAATTTCTGTGACGGAAATTTTATCATTCCTCAGGTTGGTATGATACAATCTTTGAATATTTCAGTTGCTTGCGCAGTCACTTTATATGAAGCCTTCCGACAAAAAAACAATTTAAATCATTATCATGAACCAAAATTAAACAACGACGAAACGAATAGCTTACTTAATTTTTGGAACATTGAAAGTGATGACCAATAATTTTAATACATTTGAACATTCTTAAAATTAAAAAAATGAAAAATCTAGCTCCAATATTATTTGTTATAACTATATTATTCACTCAATGTAAGAAAAAAGACAATTGTCCGAATCCAACTACAACTGCACCAGCCAGTGAAGTAACTGCATTAGAAACCTATTTAACAAATAATAATATTACTGCTACAAAAGATAGTAGAGGCTTTTATTATACTATCTCTACTCCAGGAGGAAGCAGTAAACCCGACAATTGTGCTACGGTTACAGTAAAATATAAAGGAATGCTTACCAACGGATCCGTATTTGATCAAAGTACATCTGCAATATCTTTTCCATTGGCTAATTTAATTATTGGATGGCAAGAAGGAATTCCATTAATTGGCATTACAGGAAAAATAAGATTGTATTTACCCCCAACTTTAGGTTATGGCAGTTCGGGAAGTTCTGGAATACCTGGAAATTCAATTTTAATTTTTGATGTCGAATTAATCGGATTTTAATTATTGATTCAATAATAATTTGATCTCCAATTATTCGTCGAAAAGTTCCCAAACACTTCGATAGCTTCCTGCTTTTTCTACATAATCTAAAAATTGTTTATAAAAGTTATGCTTTCCTAGTGTAGCGCTGTCACCAATTACATACAAATTTTCTTTCGCTCTTGTTAAGGCAACATTCATTCGTCGAGTGTCGTTTAGAAATCCTATAATACCTTCCTCATTGCTTCTCACTAAAGAGAGAATGACTGTATGATATTCTTGTCCTTGAAAACTATCGATGGTACTAATTTTCATAGAAGAAGACAATCGTTCTTTTGCCAAGGCAACTTGTCCGGAGTAAGGAGAAATAAAGGCACAATTGGTAGCATTTAATTTTTCACTGAGCATTATTTTTTGCACCATTTCCAATTCACCTTCATTCATTAAACTAGATCCATTTGCACCTTGTTGTTCCTCATGACCAGCACCTGCAGTATCAAAAAAAGCAATGTGATTATGTGTATTTTGAAGATGCGTAGGTGTTTTTAATTCATTATTATAAAACAATAAACTTGAAAAGCCAGCTATTGATTCACGCATTCTATATTGGGTATTTAATAAATAAATAGCATTCGAATTTTTAAAACATACTTCTAAAATTGATTTATTTAATCCA
>CANHJA010000174.1 GCA_947460795.1 Bacteroidota bacterium
TAATGGGAACCTTGGTGTTAGTGGCGCAGGTAGAAGTGGATCTATTACAAATATTACTACAAATGGAGCGAATGCATCTGTTATGCAATTAGAAGCTACGCTAAATAACAGCCTAGCTCCTAATAATTCTGCAACATACTCAACCATTCCAACTCCTTTTTTTTGTATCAATACGCAGCAAGAATATAATCTAGGAGCTATTGATGCGGATGGAGATTTACTAAGCTTTGATTTAATAGATGGCTTAGATGCGAATAGTCCTTCCGGGTTGGTTAATTACATTGCCCCTTTTACTTTTGATGCGCCACTTGGAACTGCAGTTGGGAATTTCTTTTTCAATAATGTAAACGGACAAATGTCATTTATGCCCAATATTCAACAGCAAGCGTTGGTGGTAAGTAAAGTAACCGAAACCAGAAATGGAATTATTGTAGGTACTTCCATGCGTGAAATGACGTTTGTGGTTTTAAATTCGTGCAACAATCAATCTCCGAGTGGTTTTATCGCCAATTCTAACCTAGGTAATATTGTCAATCAAGAGACAATCGAAGCTTGTGATGTAGGTAGTTCGGTATTAAATTTCAGTATTCAAGCAGTTGATCCCAATGGGGATAAAATTTCCGCCACCGTAAATGGCTTGCCAGCCAATGCTAATTCAACGGTAACCAATAACAATACTACCAATCCTATTGTGAATATTTCATTTACTATGCCTACTCCTTTTATTGCTGGAAGCTATAGTTTTTATATCACTTATCAGGATGATGCATGTCCACTTTCGAGTAAACAAACGTTGGCTTATACAATTAAATTAGTAGAACCAATTGCTGCTACTTTTCAAATTACAAATGAATCTTGTTTTCCTAAAAATGATGGGAAAATTAATGTCAACGGAACCACTGCCAATAATTCACTTCAATATTCTATAAACAATGGAGCCTTTCAAACAAGCAATTTTTTTACGAATTTAACGGCAGGGAGTTACAGTATTATTTTAAAAGATGATAAAAATTGTTTGCTAAAAACGCAAGCAACCGTTTCAGGATCTAATAATCCCTCAATTATAAATCCAATCGTAAAAAACATTAAATGTTTTGGGGAAACAAATGGTTCCATATCAGTATCAGCTTCTCCAGTTTCAGCCAATTACCAGTATACTTTGTTGCCGAATAATATAATTAATAATACGGGGTCATTTACTAATTTATCTCAAAATAATTATACCGTTTTGGTTCAAGACAATAGCCAATGTAGGGATTCATTTCTAACAACGATTTCAGAGCCTCCGCCTATTCAACTTACATCAATAAAAACATTTGATTTATTTTGTGATAAAATAAATGGAAAAATTATTGCTACTAGCAATTTTGTAGACAGTGTTTATTACTTTTTAGAACCCGGTGTAGGAAGGTCTCAAAGCGGTATTTATGAAAATTTACAAGCAGGCACTTATACGCTTTCTATTATCAATAACAATGGATGCAAAACCGAACAAACAGTTACATTAAACACTATTCCCAAAACACTCGCTGCCACCACAACTCAATATGATTTGCCATGCAATGGTAGAGGCACAGAAGGTTTTGCAGAAGTATTTGCTACCAATGGCACGCCACCATATAGCTATGTTTGGACGACTAATCCGGTACAAACCAATGCCAGAGCTATTGATTTATTTTATGGTTACTATC
Source organism: Bacteroidota bacterium (assembly GCA_947460795.1). Taxonomy (GTDB): domain Bacteria; phylum Bacteroidota; class Bacteroidia; order Chitinophagales; family Chitinophagaceae; genus OLB11. The sequence continues at coordinate 1,692 of CANHJA010000174.1, forward strand.
AGATAACGGTAACCGATGCAACAGGTTGTGATACCAAAACTCAAGTATATATTAACCCAGGAAATTGTTGTGAAAATATTTATGCAGCCAATGTTTTTACCCCTAATGGAGATAATAAAAATGATGATTGGGGCATAGTAACAAGCGCAGGATTAGAAATAAAACAATTTATGGTAGTCAATCGTTGGGGACAAAAAGTTTGGGAAACCGACAATCAGCGAACTCGATGGGATGGCCGCCAAAAAACCAGAATTGTAGATCCTGGAACGTATTTTTATTTATTAAAATATAAATGCTTAACAGATAATAAAACGTATTTTAAAAAAGGCGAAGTCAATGTGATTCAATAATGCGCACTTTGTTTAATAAAAAAATCCTTCACGATTTATAAACAGCATGAAGGATTTTTTAAATTTTCTTATTTTTAATATTTTGAAATGCAGTTTATCCACTTACATTAAAATCTCTTAAAGCATCATTTAAACTCGTTTTTAAATCAGTGCTTTCTTTACGCTGACCAATAATTAAAGCGCAACCTACTTGGTACTCTCCAGCAGGGAATTTTTTTGTATAACTACCTGGTATTACTACACTTCTAGCTGGTACGCGACCTTTGTATTCGATAGGTGTTTCACCACTTACATCTATAATTTTAGTGCTTTGTGTAAGAACTACATTGGCACCGAGCACAGCTTCTTTTTCAACAATTACTCCCTCCACTACGATACATCGAGAACCCACAAATACGCCATCTTCAATAATTACAGGACTTGCTTGCAAGGGTTCTAAAACACCTCCTATGCCTACGCCTCCACTTAAATGAACATGCTTGCCAATTTGTGCGCAACTGCCTACAGTTGCCCATGTGTCTACCATCGTACCTTCGTCTACATACGCGCCAATATTTACATAACTTGGCATCATAACAACATTGCGTGCTAAAAATGCACCATATCGAGCCACTGCATGAGGTACAGCTCTAACTCCTTGTCCAGCATAATCTGATTTTAATTTCATTTTATCATAAAACTCAAAAGGAGGCAACGTAAAAGTTTCCATTTGTTGAATGCCAAAATACATTAAGATGGCTTGTTTTACCCACTCGTTTACTTGCCATTGCGAATCCCCTAAAGGCTCTGCTGTTCTTAATCTTCCTTTATCCACTTCCTCAATAACTTCTCTTACTGCGTCGCTGTGTTTTGCCTCTTTTAATAATTCTCTATTCGCCCAAGCTTCATTTATTAATTGTTGTAATGACATGTTTTTATTTTTTACAAAAGTAAATAAAAGATGTCGGATGTAAGTAATCAGATCTCAGACTTTTATCATGTTTACAATAAATGCTTTTTTTTGGAATCAAATACTTTTAGTTCATTCATCTTTTAGGGCGATTTTTTCGCTATTCGGAACTGATACTATTCAACAATTTAAATTTGATTTGCATTTTCATATTAAATTTTGGATATCAAACATTGAAGGGCTTAAAAAAATGAGGATTATTTGAATCTTCGTAATTGCGAGGTAAAACCTCCAGTCTACTTTCTAATATCAAATCTCCAACATCCGACATCTTTTCCTATTTTTGCGTTCAATGAAAATAGGTTTCGATGCAAAAAGAGCTTTTCACAATAATACCGGTTTAGGTAATTATAGCCGAACGCTCATTCATTCGTTGGCAAATAAATTTCCAAGCAATGAATACGTATTGTTCAATCCTAAAAAAAATAAACACTATTTATTTCCTGAAAAAAACATTCAAGAAATCAATCCAAGTCATTTTTTGTCAAAAATATTTCCTTCATTTTGGCGAAGCAGATGGATGGCTGCCACAATAGAAAAATCAGTAGATATTTATCATGGTTTAAGCAATGAACTTCCATGGAATATGCTCGGCAAAAAGTGCAAAACAGTAGTTACGATACATGATTTAATTTTTGAACACTATCCCGAACAATACAATCAATTGGATGTATTTTTTTATAAAAATAAATTCAAATTTGCTTGCCAAACAGCTGATCGAATTATTGCTATCAGTGAAGCCACAAAACAAGATATTTTAAATACCTATACAAAAATTAATTCGACTAAAATTGATGTTTGTTACCAATCTTGCGATGCTCGTTTTTTTCTAGATTCTAAAAATTACAATCGAAATGAACTGATTGGGCATTTTAATTTGCCTAACAAGTATTTCATTTATGTAGGCAGTATAATAGAACGAAAAAATCTTTTGTCAATTTGTAAAGCAATGAAATTGTTCAACAATGATGAAGATGTTTATTTGGTTGTAATCGGAAGGGGAGCTGCTTATAAGCAACAAGTAAAAACATATTTGTTGGAAAATCAGCTAGAAAGCAAGGTGGTTTTTTTAGAAGACATTTTTGACCGCACTCAAATATTTAACGCGTTGCCATATCTATATCATTTTTCAACAGCATTGATTTATCCATCTATAATGGAAGGCTTTGGAATACCTGTTTTAGAGGCAATGGCAAGTGGCACTGCTGTTATTACATCTAATTGCTCTAGTTTAAAAGAAGCAGGAGGCGAGGCTGCAATTTTAATTAATCCGAACAGCGCAAGTGACATATTTAATGCAATGAAAAAATTAAATCAAGATGATTTATTTCGCGCGAATTGCATAGAAAAAGGGTTGTTGCATGCCAATAATTTTACCAACGAAAAGTGTGCAGCACAAGTGATGCATGTCTATCAAAAAATGATGCTTTAAAATAATGATTTACGAAAATGATATTCAAGAAAGTGTGAAAACATTTGCGCAGCATGGAGTTATTTTATATCCTACTGACACTATTTGGGGACTGGGTTGTTTAGCAGATGATGAAATTGCAATTGAAAAAATTTACAATATCAAACAACGGCCTGCAGAAAAAAGTTTTATATTATTGATGACTGATGCAAAGCAATTGTCGAAGTACATTGCCAATCCCTTGCCAGATTTGCAAACGGTGATTGAAAGTTTTAAAGAGCCTACAACGATTATTTATGACAATGCGATTAACTTGCCCAGTTCATTAATAGCAACAGATGGCAGCATTGCAGTTCGAATTACCAACGACCCTTTTTGTAGATCATTAATTAAACGTACGAAAAAACCCATCGTTTCTACTTCGGCAAATTTGAGCGGAGCTGTTTCGCCAAGCATCTATGCTTCAGTGGCCAGTGAAATTAAAAAACAAGTGGATTACATTGTACTTCATCGGCAAGATGATGAAACTATTTCTACACCTTCCAGCATTTTGAAATTAACCCCTTCAGGAAATTTTTTAAAAATTAGATAATCCTACTTTTATATTCTTTGAAAA
>CANHJA010000175.1 GCA_947460795.1 Bacteroidota bacterium
CATTCCAATTCATTGTAGGTGTAATTACCGATGGGGTTCCTGTTCCTAAACCACCATCTACTTTAGTAATTCGAATATTGGCAATATTTGGATCTGCATTATTTCCGGATGTTGGCAAATCTGAAAACGAACCATTGTTCATATTATAATCGTCTAAATCGGCTTGCGTTAAATATAATGTAATGGTTGCTGGCCCTTGGTTTGTTGGCGTAATTTGATACCAACGACGAACATAAGGCTGGCTATTATAAATTCCTACGGTAGGCGTAATGTTTACGTTTGAAGTTACTGAACCTAATATATTTCCACTTGCACCATCATTGACTGTTGAGATTAATTCGCAAGAGTTATTGGTATAGTTTACAGTGGTTCCATCAGTTTGATTAATGGTTGTTGAGCTCGTTGCAGTTACTAAATTAGTAGCTATATTATTGACCAATAATTGAGCAGTACTTGTAGCAGTACAACCTTGTGCATCCGTGCCTATTACTTGATAAGTTGTGGTTGCAGTTCCTACAAAAGGGGTATTATTTATAACTCCATTGTCCCAAACATACGATACAGCACCACTTCCCATTACAGTTGCTAATTGATTTGCACAAATAGAATTAGGCATTACCGTTGCCGCTACGTTAGGAGCAATTATTCCTGAAATGGAAATGCTAGCGGTAGCTGTGCAACCTGCAATATCTGTTGCGGTGACGGTGTAGGTATTCAATGATGCATTTAATAAAGTAGAGAATGAATCAAAAACGCCATCAGCATCGCTGTCAAAACCACCAGTGGTGATAGGAGTTCCATTCGAAAATTCAATCAATGTTGGTGTATTTCCTAATGTATTCGCTGTAAAACTTCCAGTTAAATTAAAGGAGGCTCCTTGACACATTGGAGAAATAGTATTTGCATTGCTTGAGGCAACAATCGTAGGATTTAAATTGACTATTACTTCAATAGTAGCAGTATTTGAACAACTATTGGCATCGGTGCCTGTAACCATATAGGTCGTAGTGCTTGATGGATTTAATGGTACATTATTAGTTGCGCCATTATCCCATATAAATGCAGTTGCGGTTCCTCCACCTGATAAAGTGATTGGTGATCCTTGACAAATAAACACGGATGATGAATTTGCTGTTACAGATGGTAACGAATTTACACTGATATAAATTGTAGCAGTATTGCTACAAGAATTGGCATCCGTTCCAGTTACTGTATACGTTTGAGTGCTACTCGGTATGAAAGTCGTATTGTCAATTGCACCACCACTCCATGTATAAGATATTCCGTTGCCACCATTTAATATGGTTGAATTACCCATGCATACTGATGTTAAAGTTGCACTTGCCGTAATATTTGGTAAATTATTTACTGGAATTTGAATGCTAGTGGTATTGCTACAATTGTTAGCATCTGTTCCTGTAACTATATATGTTTGTGTAGCAGTTGGATAAAAAGCAACATTATCCGTTACTCCATTGTCCCAAGTATAAGACACTCCGCCGCCGCCATTTAAAAGTGCGTTGCTTCCGCTACATACAACCGCAGGCGTTGCAGTTGCTGTAATTGTAGGCAAGGCATTTACTACAACCTGTATGGATGCTGTTTTTGAACAAACACCATCCGTTCCTGTAATGGTATATGTTTGAGTCGAACTAGGTACAAATGCTACATTATTTGTAATCCCACCTGACCATGAGTAAGTATTGGCTCCAGTTCCTGCTAATGTAATATTTTGACCAGGACAAACAGCAGCCGACACCGGATTAGAAGAAATAATCACATTGGGTAAAGCATTTGTTGAACGAGGAGATGATAATAATGCTGTATCTCCACCGCCTCCAACTGGAATATTGACTGTATCAATTCCTGTTGTGGTTGAAGTATATTGCATATACATATTGGTATTTGCTAAAGTAGTTCCAGAGTACGTGATTGAATCGGTTGCATAAAATGGCCCTCCTGGCACACTGGAAAAACCATAGTTTGTCATTGGTCCAAATACAATAGCTGAACCCGTTAAACCTGTTCCAGAAACCGTGACTGTTTTATTAGCAGGAATACCTAAACAAGAAACGATTTGAGACTGTGTACCTAAAGTGATTAATGGCAATGTAGTAGAAACAGTGCCTCCTACTGCTAAATCATTTCCTGCCAATCTACCTAATGCAAATGTGCCACCAAGTGCACCACCCCATCCATATAATCTAATTATAATGGTTGAAGGGTTGGTCACATTTTGCAAATCATTAATTGTTGATAAATTAATGGAAGTTTGCGCATCTCCATTTGATGTAGTTAACGTATAAGAAATTGTACTCCCTATGTCTATAAAGGAACTGCCTCCGTTTATGCTATATCTCCATTGAAAAGAATTTGGTCCTGTTCCGGAACGACGAAAATTTGCTTCTAAAGCAGAAAGAGAAACGTTAAAATTGGCATTTGCTGCAATTGTAAATTCAAAATAATCATTTGCTGTGATTGCCGCAGCAAGTGATGTTGCATCCCATGCGCTTCCAGCAAATGCATTGTTTAAATTCGTGGCAGTAATGCCGGTTCCTCTCGAAATTACAGCAGTAGAAGTGTTCGCAATCGTTGTTGTAGCATTTACTGTAGTTGCAACGGTTGTTATCCCATTGAAATCAAACGCTGTAATTTGTGCATCAACCTGTAATAATGAAAGAATGCATATGGCAAAAAGACATATTTTTTTTATCATAAAAATAAATTTATCAAACAAAAATACTCTAAAGCACTTGTAATAATAAAAAAAGACATCATTTATCGGTTATTAAATGATGTCTTAACAAAAAATATAAATATGATTAACGATACATTTCCGCTCGTAATTCTTTTACTCGATCGTTTTCTAGGTATTCTTCATACGTAGTAATTCGATCAATAATTCCTTTTGGCGTTAATTCAATTACCCGATTACAAACTGAATTAGCAAATGCTAAATCGTGTGTAGCCATTAAAACGACTCCAGGAAAATCAATTACTCCGTTATTAAAAGCAGTGATACTTTCTAAATCTAAATGGTTAGTTGGCTCGTCTAAAATAACTGCATTCGGGTTTTGAATCATCATGCGACTCAACATACAACGAACTTTTTCTCCTCCACTTAAAACGCTTGTTTTCTTCAATAACTCTTCGCCATTAAACAACATTTTTCCTAAAAATCCTCTTAAAAAATCTTCATCAATATCGGTTACATTTTCTGGAACATATTGACGAAGCCAATCCATTAAAGTCAAGCTATTTTGAAAATACTCTTCATTATTATTTGGCAAATATGCTTTGGTAATTGTAGTTCCCCATTCGTAAGAACCTGTGCTAGCTTTATATTCATCATTGATAATGTTGAAAAAATGAGTAATTGCCATTTGATTTTTACTAACAATTAATATTTTATCTGTTCTGCCAACATCAAAAGTTACATCTTCAAACAACGTTGTTCCTTCAAAATAAGACGCTAATTTTTCTACTTTTAAAATATCATTTCCAACTTGACGTTCTGGTTTGAAAATAATGCCAGGATATCTTCTATTACTAGGTTTGATATCTTCTATCACTAATTTTTCCAATGCTTTTTTACGAGAAGTAGCTTGCTTACTTTTACTCGCATTTGCACTAAAACGAGCAATGAAGTCCAATAAATCTTTTCGTTTTTCTTCGTTCTTTTTATTTTTATCAGCGATTTGTCGTGCTGCTAATTGGCTACTTTCATACCAAAAAGTGTAGTTTCCTGTATATACATTGATTTTACTTTTATCAACGTCAGCAACATGCGTACAAACAGTATCTAAAAAGTGTCTGTCATGACTAACTACAATGGCAGTATTTTCATACTCAGCCAAAAAGTTTTCTAGCCAACGAATGGTTTCTACATCCAAATCATTGGTAGGCTCATCTAATAACAATACATCAGGATTTCCAAAAAGCGATTGAGCTAAAAGAACTCTAACTTTTTGAGTTCCTGTTAAATCGGCCATTAACGTATGATGAACATCATCCATAATACCTAAATTAGCTAATAATTGTGCTGCATCGCTCTCAGATGTATAACCACCTAATTCGCCATACTCAGCTTCTAATTCACCTGCTTTCAAACCATCCTCTTCGGTAAAATCTTCTTTAGCATACAAAGCATCTTTTTCTTGCTGAATGTCCCAAAGGTGTTTATTTCCCATAAGCACTGTATTGATTACCGAAAAATCATTGAACTCAAAATGGTTTTGTTTCAACATACTCAAACGTTCGTTTGGAGATAAGCTCACCGTTCCTTTGTTGGGCTCTATTTCTCCACTCAAAATTTTCATGAATGTACTTTTCCCAGCACCATTGGCACCAATAATACCGTAACAATTTCCTTTGTGAAAACTGATATTTACTTCGTCAAATAAGACCCGTTTTCCATATGCCAATGACACATTGTTTGTTGATAACATAAACTATTAAAATTCTTGATTTTTAAAAAAGAAGTGCAAAGATAAGCAAGAAGATTTATTTCTGCTTGATTAAGATGTTTGCTTTTTAATCTTTTGAAATAAAATTATATATTTTCTGGATTCGAATAATGGGCGACAATTCTATCAAAAATTTCGTTGATTTCCTCTACAGAGTTTGCATGAACAAGCTCCATTCGATAATCCTTGATGTGTGAAAGTCCTTTTAAATAATTTCCATAATGTGGTCGCATTTCTAAAATGCCTAATTTAGGACCTTTCCACTGCATGGCATGATACAAATGCTTTTTACAAGTAGTTACTCTATCTTCTATAGTTGGCGGCGCCAATAATTCACCAGTTTCTCGATAATGTTTTATTTCATCAAATATCCAAGGGTAGCCAATTGCTGCTCTTCCTATCATTACACCATCTACACCATATCGATTTTTGTATTCCATTGCTTTTTGAGGGCTATCAATATCTCCGTTCCCAAAAATTGGAATTTTGATTCTTGGATTGTTTTTAACTTTTGCAATTA
>CANHJA010000176.1 GCA_947460795.1 Bacteroidota bacterium
AAACACAATTCAATGTAAACCACTGATTGTCTAACCAAGCAATTCTTGCTCTTATATAATTTTTTATTCCGGCTATTTCTTCCGCATGATTTGAGGACATTGGCGTAGGTTCATTCACTAAAGGAACATTCCAAATTGGCCATTGTGTAAAATTTCTAGTAACTGCTCCATTGGCATTTAAACGTGTGGAAATAGAATCGATTGTTTGAAATATTTTAGTGGTATCTAGTAAATTCCCTACTTTTCTGTATTCTGTATATCTACATTTTAATGTTTTCATATATTCAACATCTGTTGCTAATTTACTCCACCAAAAAGGCGCTAATTTCGAGTTCGTATTGCACACACTTCCTAATTCATAAGCCCAACCTGTAGCCAAGTTGCTATTACAATCTATGGTATTTCCCCAAGCAATATCATTTCCCCACATAGGACCTGTTTTTAGTTTGCCTAATTTATCTTTATATAAATAAGTGTTCTTTCTGTATGCTTCATAATCTTTGCTTACTTCATTCATAATCATGTAATCGATCAATGAATTTTCTGCAGCATATTTTCTCCAGCCAATTACTGTATCCTGAAAGTTGTTACCATTTAAAGAAGATTCAAAACTATCAACGTAAGCTTTAATATATAATTTTTGAGGAATTTGAATCACAGAGGCATCAGGAACTTCATATAAATAATTAATCGTTTGCCCTAAAGTCGCATAAGGTGGAGCGATTGCACTGGCCCATCCGTTTGTCCCTCCATTATCAATAGTAAAAATATAGCCTCCAGTTAATTGGTCCCCAGAAATATCAATATTCTTTAGATTCGCAATGTCAACTCTACTGGTATCTCTTTTGACTTTTTCTCCAAATAAATAAACTCCTTTGTACTGATTGTCAACAATTAACTCGCACAGTTTAAAACGCGGTGCATATCGACCCATTTTCTCATGTATATTATTGGTCAATAAATTCCTCATCAAAGAACGGTCTACATAAGAAGATAGCAATACCCAATCGTTTTCTCTAGGTAAGGATAATAAGGATGTATCCAAACTAATGAATGGCGCACTCCAGGTTTCAATAGAATAAGAAAATTTTGGAGTTGAAATTCCTCCTCTAAGTTTTAATCCAATCATCCCGTTAAATTTAGCGGCGTCTATAGGAGTATTTACACCACTAGCATTGTCTATTATTTTTAAACTAGCTTGTTTTTGCGTATCGCTTATAGCAGCAGTAGAGGTCAAAATAACAATTGGCAAATTGGTAGACGTCAATTGTGCTTTTGAAATAGTAGTTAATAAAGCAAAAGAAAAAACTGTAAAAATTAACGATTTCATAATAATAATTTAACGCAATATATGAAATAATAAAAGTTTAGTCGCAAAAAAGAGACGAAAATTGGATTTTCAAAGTCTATCTACTAACTTTAGGGGCCTAATTTTCGTCTATTTATCAAATAATTATATAATGAAAACATTTTTATCTATTTTACTGTTATTGAGCACTTCTTTTTATTCTAAGTCTCAATTAGTAATCAATGAATATTCATGCTCCAATGCAAATACCATCGCTGATGGTTTTGGTCAATTTGAAGATTGGGTAGAATTGTATAATAATTCGTCGACTCCTATCAACGTTACAGGATATTACTTAAGTGATGATCCCGCAAATCCTATGAAATGGGCAATTCCAACAACAACTGATATTTTAGCAGGAGCTAGAAGAATGGTATTTTGCAGCGACAGAGGTTTAGTGACAGCTGCCGGACAAATTCATCCCGATTTTAAACTCACTCAAACACACAACGAATGGTTTTTAATTTCGAATGCCAGTGGTGCGTTAATAGATTCTGTAAAATTAAATTTAACTCAACGAGGACACTCGAGAGGTCGAACAATAGATGGTGCAAATACTTGGAGCCTTTTCGATACTCCAACTGCAAATGCATCGAATGCGGGCTCAACACCCTATACTGCATATGCGTTAAAACCAATATTTAATATCAACCCAGGAAATTATACTACCACTCAAAATATTGTAATCACAAGTCCAGAACCTAATATTACAATACGATACACCACAAATGGATCTACGCCAACTGCAACATCAACAATATACACAACTCCAATACCAGTAACTGCAACATCAGTCATTAGAGCGAAAGCATTTAGCTCGACTGCAAATATTGCACCTAGCTTTACTGAAACGAATACATATTTCATAAATGAAACAACTGGATTCAATATTGTTTCTGTTTCTGGTGCTTTTTCAGCAACTACAGGACCTGTGAACCAACCCATCTCTTGTTCTTATGAATATTTTGATAAAAATAAAAATTTTAAAATTGAGTTTGAAGGAATCGCTCGAAGACACGGACATGACTCATGGGCTTATCCACAAAAAAGTTTTAAAGTGTATGCAGATGATAAGCAAGGATATGCAGCTGAACATCAGCAAAAATACTTCACTACCACAACCAGAGATTCTTTTGACATGGTTTTAATAAAAGCTGCTGGATCTGATAATTATAATGGAGGACCGCAAAGAGCCTGTCATTTAAGAGACATGTTTGCTCATACTTTAGCAGAAAAATACAATTTAGACATGGATGTGAGAAGATACGAACCTACAATTGTATTTATTAATGGAGCTTATTGGGGAGTTTATGAACTAAGAGAGCGTGTAGACAAAGATTATATTGCTTATAATTATGGGTTGAAAGAAAAAAATATTGACAACCTTAAATATTGGGGTGGATTACAAGCAAACCCTGGAACTGCTACTGGATGGTCTAATTTAGTAAGTTTTATTTTCAACAATTCAATGACAGTCCCTGCAAATTACCAAAAGGTAAAAGACAGCTTGAACTTAAAAAGTTTTGCTCAATACTTTATTTTCAATCAGTATTTAGTTAATTCTGATTGGTTAAATTGGAATTCTCAATGGTGGAGAGGGCGTGGAAACAATCCTATCAAATGGCGTTATGCATTATGGGATGAAGACAATATTTTAGATTTAGGCCAAAACTATTCAGGTTGGCCAACAACAACTTACAATGCGGATCCATGCGACCCAATTGGAGGTGCTCCTTTAGGAAGTGTGAATGTTCCTCATACAACCATGTTAGATAGTTTATTAAAAAACCAAGAGTTTAGCGATTTATATAAGCAACAATGGATAGATATGCTGTCTGGTTGTTTTAAATGCGAAAATATATTAGCTCATTTTGACTCAGTTGTAAATATAATAACTCCTGAAATGCAACGTCATATTACAAGATGGGCTAATGGAGGCACTTGGGCCGATTGGCAAAACAACTTAACTTATATGCGAAATCAAATATCAAACCGTTGTGCCGTTGTAAATGGGAAAATTGATACTTGCTATGGCATCAATCCACAGAATTTAAAATTCAATGTATCTCCTGTAAATGCTGGGAAAATATCACTCGATGGCAGTGTTAAATCTCCTTATGTTTGGTCTAAATTAATGGATGCTGATACAATTTATAATTTAAAAGCAATCCCAACAGCAGGGTCGTATTGGGCTTTTGATCATTGGGAAAAACAAGAACCAAGTAATACATTTACACCGAATACAACCACCGATTTAGTTCAATTCAATTTTAAATTAAAAGATTCTGTGATTGCTTTCTTTAAATATTTTAACTACGATTCGGTAGAGGTTACCTTTGATAGAACGCCTATCCCTTCAGGCACTATTACATTAAATGGTTTTATTATCCCTACTTATCCTAGCACTTATACCCTAGACAGACGTTTTAATTACAACATAATAGCCAATGGCAATCAATATTTTAAATTTGCAACATGGACAAAGAATGATGCTAGCACTGTTATTTCTCCGGATGTATTTACTAAAAATGCAACATTTAGCTATTTAAATAAAGAAACAATAACTGCTATTTTTGATTCTATTCCAATTCCTCCTCCTCCACCGCCATTGCCTACTTTAACTGATCCTTCAAGAAATGTATTTATTCCAAATGCATTTACACCAAATAAAGATGGACACAATGACGAATTCAATATAAAAGTTGGCAAGGATATTATAGGAATAGAAATGTCTATTTTTAATCGATTTGGAAATAAAGTGTACCAAACCAATAACATAAATGCAGGATGGAATGGACAATACAAAAACAGAGATTGTGAAACAGGTGTTTATCAATATTTGATCCAAGTGAAATTTAGAGACAATAAAACGGAGCTATTTAAAGGAGATGTTTCTTTAATTCGATAATCTATTATCTGAAAGCTTCATTTAATGCTTTAAAATAAATTATATTTGTAGTATAATAAAAATTATACATGAAATATATCTTTTTTTCGATGGCAACAGCGCTTAGTATATTTACTGTAAGTTGCAAAAATAATTCTGTTGAAGCATTGTCAAATGGTTCAATTTGTGACACTACCACAGTTAAATATTCAACTACCATCACTTCTATGATGACTAATCATTGTACAAATTGCCATGGAGGAGCAAATCCATCTGCCGGACTTAAATTAGAAAGCTACAGCGATTTAGTTACCAATGGACAAGCATCATTGCTACGAATGAACAACATTTCAAACCCTATGCCACCTTCTGGCAAAATTGATGATTGCAACATCAACAAATTAGCAGCTTGGATAAATCAAGGTTCATTAAATAATTAATTATATGAATAAGAAATTAAAAATATTTTTGTTTGTAATTACTGCCATTTTATTATCAGCAATACTTGTATGGAAATTTGTTAATAAAGAAACTGAAGATTTTGCCAATCAAAAGCCAGCCCAAACTTTTACCTTTCAACAAATCATGGATAAAGCAACAGCTGACTCAAACGCAATTAATCAATTAAAAGATATTTTAG
>CANHJA010000177.1 GCA_947460795.1 Bacteroidota bacterium
TAAAAAAACAATTAAATCAGACGAAGTCCTATTTTTATAGGTATATCGAACCATTTCAGCGTATTGCTTTTTCAACGTATCTAATGCTGTTTTTAAATTAGTTACGTCTCTTGTGGCGATGCTTAAATTGTTATCAATTATTGAAATTTCACTGTTTATGTTCCCAATTAATTTTTGTCGAGCTGATAATTTACTTTGCAAGGTCAACAACTCATCCACACTCGCTTTTTTATTTTTTTGCAGAGAAACCAATTCGTTTTGTGTTCGTTTTATTTCTTCAATTATAGACATTCGTTGACTTTCTAATTGTTCTCTCGAAAGTCCTTTTACTTTTGAATTACGAACAGGTTTTTTTACAGTTGATTTCTTTTGAGAAAAACCAACTGACCAAAACAAGGTGCAAACAATAAAGAGGCTTAAAATTTTATTTGTCAAAATACTAGTATAGCTACAAAAATAATTTTTTATGTGAAAGAAGTTGCAAAAATTATCATAAAATGAAAACTAATTTTTATATTACGATAATACTATATTTGAACGGATTATATTATTTCAATAACTTCAGCATCTACGGTCTCATACATTGATGCAGTTTTTAAAGGGTTGTTTTTTATTCCTTTATTTTGAATATACCAAGCAATGCTGAAAGTAGGAATAATATCTGTGTAGGGCAGCAGCTCTTCCAAAAATGAAAATCCACCTCCTAACAAACCTCCTAAGCCTCCAAATCTTTGATAGAAAATATAACCCGAAACTGGACCCCATAATACATCAGACCATTCATCCAAAGAAGGAATGAGTAATGATGCCATGCCTATTAAGTCCATTACAATACAAAAAAGCAAACTTGGTTTTTTTAGAAAAAGATTTGAAATTATTTTGTTCATAGGATGCTCAATGCAAATTATATTCCAAATTGAAAAATAGGTAAAAATGACAGTTCGTTGATTTCAATAATTTGTAAAAAGGTAGAATTATTTCAATAACTCTTCTAATTTCAAATCCAAGGCACGGCCTCTTAAATCTGTAGCAATAATTTTCCCTGTTTTGTCCAATAACAAGGTTTTTGGAATGGATGGCACATGATACAACTCATTCACTGCGCTGTTAAATCCTTTACTGTCTGAGACGTGTATCCAAGGCATTTGAAATTGTCTTAATGAAGCCAGCCAAGCTTGTTTTTTATCATCAAGTGATACGCTTACTATTTCAAATCCTTTGTTATGGAATCGCTCATAAGCTGTTTTTAAAAATGGGATTTCACCTTTACATGGCCCACACCAGCTAGCCCAAAAATCGATTAGTATATATTTATTTTGACTATAAATTTTAGACAAGGTGTATTTTTTATTTCCGGTAGAATCTGGCAAGGTAAAATCGGGTGCCATGTATCCAACTTCAACCGCTTTTAGTTTATTTATTAGCTTTGTTAATTCTACACCATAAAATGAAGTTTTCCCTTTCCCCTCTAAAAACTGAAACATAGTATCTGCACTTTTAGTATTCACATTTCTATCGTTTGAAATGGTGCTAAATAATACAAAAGAAGAAACTTCAGATGTTTTATTGGCCTTTAAAAAACTATAAAAATTATTTCTAGATTGAATATTAATTGCATTTAATACTTGCGCAATGCTGTCTTTATTTGCTTCTTGCGAGTTTATACCTTGTTGTAATTTCGTGGCGAGTTGTTGCAAGGGTTCATTGGCATTAATTAATTTTCGAAAAACATCTTGCGATTTAGAGCCCTCTAAAGCTGTAACCTGCATGTCTTTTCGTTTCAATTTTAAGTTGATTGTTGCATTTGGATCTGCAAAAAATAATTGATAGCGATTGGCTTCATCAGTTAATAAAAAAGGGGTCGCTTCATTAATTTCACATTGGTAATTAAATACACCTTTTGAAATGATAACTGTATCTAATTTAGGCGATGTTAAATTTCGAATAAATATTGTTCCGTCTTGCAAGTCCAAAACGGTTGCTTTGATGGTACAATTATTTTTTGCTATTGCATGTGAACTTATAACAGAAGTTGCAAATAAAATTGCAACCGAAAAATATTTTTTAAACATACTTTCTTATTTAAAAATTTCGGATAATTTTTTTTCTAAATCCTCGCCACGTAAATTTTTTGCAATGATTTTGCCACTTGTATCAATTAAAAAATTTGAAGGTATAGATTGAATGTCATATTTTGTTGCTACCTCTGATTGCCCTCCCTGTAAATCACTTACATGAGTCCAAGTTAATTTGTCTTTTGAAATTGCTTGCATCCATTTTTCTTTTTGGTCATCCAATGAAACGCCTAAAATTTCAAATCCCATAGTATGAAACTTATTATAAGCAGCTACTACATTTGGATTTTCGGCTCTGCAAGGTCCGCACCAACTAGCCCAAAAATCAATAAGTGTCACTTTCCCTTTAAATGAAGAAAGAGAAATAGGCTGGTTGTTTACATCATTTAATGTAAAATCTGGAGCCATTGAGCCTTCAGTAGTTGAGCTCAATTGTTGTTGCAACTCGGCTAATTTTTTTCCATAATAAGAAGCTTTTACTTTTTCGTCTAACAATGCATTTACTTGTTCTACATCTGCCAATGTTTTATCCATTTTTTCATTCAAGTAATTGATGCTAATAAAAGCAGTAGCTATACTGGATTTGTTGTTAGTAATAAATTCGAGTTGTTTCTTTTTTAATTGAGCATCAAGTGCAAAAAAGTTTTCTTGCAAAGAATTAATTAATTCTTGATTGTTTTCATTGGCTTGAGCTAATTGACCTAAGGAATCCATTTGAGTCATAATAGGTTTTCCAAGCGCTAAAAATTGTGCATAAACCTCTTGTTCTTTCCCACCTTTAATATCAATACTTTCAAGATTATTTATTTCATAATTCAATGTAATATTCCCTGGTTCTACAATAAAAAATGCAGGCTTTTGATCGCTTCCAAAATTAGCCATATATACTATAGGTTCTGACGCAGTACCTTCATACGTATATTTATCATTTATTACTTTTACGGTGTCTATTTTTTGCACATCACCAGAAGGAACAAAATAGATTTCTCCATTTCCCATGTTTTTGATGGTGCCTGAAATAGTGAATTTGTTATTGGTTTCTTTACAAGAAAAAAGCACAACTAATAAACTAATGAACGCAACTATTTTTTTCATTTACAAAGTATTTCTGCAAATGTAATTTGTTTTTCGCTTTAAACTTCACTGTAAAAGATAACTAAATACTATCCCTTTTTCACCTCCTTTGCCCAAGAATCTTTCAAACTAACGGTTCTATTAAAAACAATATGTTCTGCAGTTGCATTTTTATCTAAACAAAAATAACCCAAACGCAGAAACTGAAACTTATCATCAATCGTTGCATTTGCCAACGCAGGCTCAATGTAGGCTTTGTTGATAATTGTCAAACTATTTTCATTAATAGTCGATAAAAAGTCTTCTTCCTTTCCAGGATTTTCAACCTTAAATAATCGGTCGTACAAACAAATTTCAGCTTCTTTAGCATGTTTGCAATTTACCCAATGAATGGTGCCTTTCACTTTAATTCCGCTGGTATCTTGACCACTTTTACTTTCAGGAAAATAATTGCAATGTACTTCTGTGATATTGCCGTTTTCATCTTTTTTAAAATCATGGCATTGAACAATATATGCATGTTTTAAACGAACACTTAGGCCTGGCCCTAATCGGAAAAATTTATTGGGTGGTGTTTCGAGAAAATCATCGCGCTCTATCCAAATTTCTTTTCCAAATGCAATTTCGTGACTGCCGCTGTTTTCGTCTTCCGGATTATTTTCTGCATGCAACATCTCTTCAATACCATCTTCGTAATTTGTGATTACTAATTTGATAGGATCTAAAACAGCCATTCTGCGCAATGAAATTTTGTTTAAATGCTCACGAACACTGTGTTCCAATACCGACATGTCTACTAAATTATCACGTTTTGCAATACCAATAGTGGTGCAAAAATTACGAATGCTTTCGGGTGTATAACCTCTTCTTCTCAATCCACTAATGGTTGGCATTCGCGGATCGTCCCAACCTTCCACATGATGCTCTGTAACTAATTGTAATAATTTTCGTTTGCTCGTAATGGTATAGTTCAAATTTCTACGAGCAAATTCATATTGATGAGAAGGATAAATTTCTAAATTCGAAATGCACCAATCATACAATTCACGATGCGGAATAAATTCCATGGTGCAAATAGAATGTGTAATATTTTCTATACTATCACTTTGACCATGCGCAAAGTCATACATTGGATAAATGCACCATTTGTCGCCCGTGCGATGATGTTTTGCATGTTTAATACGATATAAAATGGGGTCACGCATCAACATATTGGTGTGAGCCATATCTATTTTTGCTCGAAGTACTTTTGCACCATCTGGGAATTCGCCATTTTTCATTCGAGTAAATAAATCCAAATTTTCCTCAATGCTTCTATCTCTGTATTGACTATTTTTTCCTGCTTCAACAGGTGTTCCTTTCAATGCCCTAATTTCTTCTGAAGTTGAATCATCTACATAAGCCAAGTTTTTTCGAATAAGTATCAGTGCAAATTCATATAAATCATCAAAATAATTGGAGGCATAAAATTCATTTTTCCATTCAAATCCCAACCATTTTATGTCGACTTTTATACTTTCTACATATTCAGTTTCTTCTGTTTCTGGATTTGTGTCATCAAAACGAAGGTTTGTGTATCCAGGAAACGTTTTAGTTAATCCAAAATTAAAACAAATAGCAGAAGCGTGCCCAAGATGCAAATAACCATTGGGTTCTGGAGGAAATCGAGTTACGATTTGTTCATATTTTCCACTCTTTAAA
>CANHJA010000178.1 GCA_947460795.1 Bacteroidota bacterium
AGTAATAGGCACGGATGCACAAGGTTGTACTGCTACAAGTACTGCTCAATTATTGGTCAATAATATAGCTACTAATTTAGTAACTGCAACGAGCTCAACAACCATTAATCAAACTGATGGAACCAATGTAAACTATACCAATAACTCTTGTGAATTAATCTCAACAGTCAATGATGGTGCAAGTGGAAATATATTAGGTTCAGTAACTTCAAACGTAAACATTACGCCTACCGTAGGAATTTATAATAACCAGCCTTATGTTCGCCGTTGGTATCAAATTACGCCAACAAACCAAGGGCCAGCAACCATTACATTATATTTAACGCAAGTCGATTTAGACGATTATAATATGAATAATGGCACGTTTTCAGATTTGCCAACATCCGGAAATAATGCAGATCCAAATATTGCCAATATTCGAATTACTAAAGTAGATGGTGGTTTAGGAACAGGAACCCCATCGGTAATTACACCTACAATGAATTGGAATGGCAATTATTGGGAAGCAACTTTTAGCGTAACGAGTTTTAGTCAATTTTATTTCCATTCTGCAAATCCTTTAAATGCGGCTTTGCCATCTACGATTACAAATTTTAAAGCAGTAAAAAACAATGAAAAAGATATTATTTCTTGGAATACTGTCAATGAATTTAACAACAACTATTTTACCGTTTTATACTCGACTAATGGAGTTGATTTTAAAGCTATTGCTCAATTGGATTCGAAGGGAGAGAATGGCAACAGTCAATTGAAATTAGATTATTCTGCAGAAAATTCAGACATTCAATTCGGACACAATTATTATAAATTACAACAAACAGATTTAGATGAAAAAATAAATACACACCCTCAAATTATAGATGTTGTGCATCATTATAATGGAAGTGTGGTTACTGTTTATCCAAATCCAATGAAGGATGAATTGTGGATTGAGACCTCTAACAGCAGTAGTTCAAAAATAGAAATTAGAATTGTAGATATGAGTGGAAGAATTATTAAAAATAGCATGACAGAACAAGCAAAAGGCAATAATAAAATTGCTATTCCTGTAAATGATTTAAATGCAGGATTATATGCAGTTCAAGTTCTTGAAAACGGAAAATTAATCAGTATTAGTAAAGTTAATAAATAGGGTAACATTCCTCTTCATAAAAAAAGCTGTCAACAGACAGCTTTTTTATTATCTATTAAATTCTAATCTCAATCCTTTATTGTTTTCATCAAAAATACCATTGTCAAAAACTAAATGACCGCTTACAAACGTTTTTTCAATGCTCGTAGAAAAGGTTTTACCTTCTAATGGACTCCACGCGCATTTGTATAAAATATTGTCTTTCGTAACTGTGTATTTTTTATCTAAATTTACTAAAACTGCATCCGCAAAATAGCCTTCGCGAATATATCCTCTTTCCTTTATTTGAAAACATTCGGCTGGAGCATGACACGCTTTTTCTACAATTTTTTGCAACGAAATTCTGCCTTCGTAATAGGCCTCTAATAATATTTGCAAACTGTGTTGAACCAAAGGCAAACCTGCTGGTGCATCCACATATTGTTTTTGTTTTTCATCCCAAGTATGTGGTGCATGATCTGTAGCAATAATATCCAAACGGTCATCTAGCAGGGCTTTCCACAAGGCTTCTTTATTATGTTTTGCTTTTATAGCAGGATTGCATTTAATCAAATTTCCTAATTGTTCGTAATCATCGGCTGTAAAATGCAGATGATGAACACATACTTCGGCAGTAATTTTTTTATCTTTTAGCGGAAACATATTGGTAAACAATTGCAACTCTTTTTCTGTGCTAATATGTAAAATATGCAATCGAGTGTCAAATTTTTTGGCTAATTGAATTGCTGTAATAGAGGATTCATAACAAACTTCTTCATTTCTAATAATTGGATGAAACCGAGCATGGTTAAAATCTACATTTTCATCTTTTAATCGATCCAAATTTTGTTTAATCAATCCTTCTTTTTCGCAATGAGTGGCTATTAAAACTTCACTTTCAGAAAATATTTTTTCGAGTGTAACAATATTGTCAACCAACATATTCCCTGTGCTTGAACCCATAAAAATTTTAAGTCCGCAAATAGAATTTTTAAGTTTATTAATTTTTAAAGCCTCCTCTTGATTATCATTGGATACGCCTAAAAAAAATGAATGATTTGCTAACGAGACATGTTTTGCAATTTGAAACTTCTCTTCTAATTTCTCTATATTTAATGTAGGAGGATTGGTATTGGGCATTTCCATAAAACTAGTTACGCCGCCAGCTACTGCAGCCCTGGCTTCAGTTTCAATGGTAGCTTTATGTGTTAATCCCGGTTCTCTAAAATGCACTTGATCGTCGATTAATCCAGGCAATAAATAATGATTGGCTGCATCAATTTCAATGGTTTTTTCTTTTACCGAAATTGAATTTTCAATTTTTTCAAATCGACCATTTTCGATCAAAATATCTTTTGTTTCTATTTTTCCTTCGTTGACAACTTGCGCGCCTTTTATTAAATATTTTTTCATGCTCATAGTATTCATGCAAAAGTAAAAAAGAATTACCTTTATAGATTATAAAATATTATATGAAGTCATTTTTTCTAAATGCTGCTCTACTATTTACCACTACCTCATTATTTGCTCAATCAACTTTTTTAAAAAGAAAGATGGATGATAGCTATTTAATTGAAAAATATGAAGTGTTAAATGGTCAATTTTCAGACACCATGCACTTTAGTAATCAGCCGGTTACTCAAAAAGATGCAGTACAATTTTTGGAAACATATATTGAAACACATCCAAGTATCTCTTCAAGAGAAAAAAATGAAATACGCCGTTTTATTGCCAAAAATGGAGATTGGGCTACCAATGGCAATGGGTGCATGCCTTCTAAAAAACCTATTTTCAAGCATTTTTACAATACCCAAAGTGATATGATTCATGTGCAAAAAAGCAATTATACATTTGCATTAAACCCAATCGTCAAGTATCAACAAATGGTTGAAAGTAGCCATACAAACCAAAATTTATTCATCAATACAAGAGGTATAGAAGCTAGGGGAACCATCGCCAATCGTTTAGGATTTTATACTATGTTTACCGATAATCAGGAAAGAGGTCCACAGCATTTTCAAAATTATGTAGCGAATAACAATGCGGTTCCTGGAATGGGATATTACAAAGATTTTCAAGTTGCAAAACCAGGACGAGCATTTGATTACATCAATGCTACAGGATATGTAGATGCTGCTGTAATTAAAAATGCTGTAAATGTAAGTTTTGGTTATGATCGTTTTCAAATTGGGGATGGATACAGGAGTTTGTTTTTGAGTGATTTTTCGGCACCTTACACTTTTGTAAAAGTAAATACTCGTTTGTGGAAATTTAATTATCAAAATATGTACATGGAATTGCTGCCACAATACACAAGAGGCGGCGATAAATTGTTAACTAAAAAATATGCCGCCATGCATCATTTAAGCATCAATGCTACCAAATGGTTGAATATTGGTTTGTTTGAGAGTGTAGTTTTTGGAAGAAAAAATCATTTTGATTTTGGGTACATGAACCCTGTAATTTTATATAGAAGTGTAGAGCAAAATAATGGGAGCCCTGATAATGCGATATTGGGTTTAAATGCTAAAATACATACCGGTTTAAAAACGATGCTTTATGGGCAAGTGGTTTTAGACGAATTCAAATTTGGAGAAATAAAAGCTCGCAACGGTTGGTGGGCAAATAAATGGGGTGTTCAAATGGGTTTAAAGTCGGCAGATATTTTTGGTTTGAAAAATTTATTTATACAAGCCGAAGTGAATGTTGTTCGTCCATTTACCTATTCGTTTAGAGACTCTGTGGCAGATTTTACTCATTATAACCAATCATTGGCTCATCCTTATGGCGCTAATTATGCCGAAGCAAGTTTGCAAATAAAATATAAACCAACAGAAAGATTGTATTTGACAGCGCATGGTTTTTATAATAAACAAGGACGTGATTCCCTGGGTGGGAAATCCTTTGGCGGGAATCCATTAAAAGATTATGGGTTTAAAAATGCCAATTACGGGATAAAATTATTTAATGGTTTTGTTTCTACAGTCAAATTCGTAAATATAAATTTAGCATATGAAGTTAGAGATAACTTATATATTGATTTAGGAATGAATTACAGAAGTGAAAAAGGTACACGTGCTCCTAATCCTACTTTCAGCTCCACACAAATATACTCTGGCTTTAGATTGAACATGGCAAGAAAACAATATGATTATTAATTTACATAAAAAATAACGTTCATTTTTTGTTACTCTATCCAAAGTAATATATCATTGCAACAATTGTGAAGCTTTTTTCATACATATTTATTTTTTACTTAAGCATGTTCTACATGCTTGGTTTGTCAAATATTAAAATTGTATTTAATAGTTTTAATACAAGCATCTCTTTTTCGTTTAATAAAGATAAAAAAGACTTAGAGAAAAAGGAATTAGAAGAGGATGGCACTGATAGTGAAGTAGATGAACTAGAAAAAATAGCAAATGAATGCATTGTTGTTCTTCATGAAAACAATCATTATTTAAATTGTTTATTGATTCAAAAAAACAATCCATTGCTTATTGATACAAGAATAGTAAAACAGCAGTCTTTCGACATATTTACGCCGCCTCCAGAAACTATTTAATTTAGTAGTATCTCACATTGATGTTTCTTCATCAACTCTCATTAATTTAAAAATATATTTTCTATTTATGAATAAAAATAATTCATTGTTTTCTTATATGAAAACAGATACATTATCTGGCCTCGTCGTTTTTTTAGTCGCATTGCCTTTGTG
>CANHJA010000179.1 GCA_947460795.1 Bacteroidota bacterium
GTGATGATTTAATTATTTCACCTTGTGATGGAAAAGTAGTTGTAATAGAAGAAACTACAGAAACCGAATATTTTCAGGACAGGCGCTTACAAATATCAATTTTTATGTCGCCATTAAATGTACATGTAAATAAATATCCAATGAGTGGCGTTGTACAATATGTAAAATACCATAAAGGGAAATATTTAGTTGCTTGGCATCCGAAATCAAGTACCGAAAATGAACGAAGCACCATTGTTGTAAAAGGCAATAAAGCAGAAATATTAATTCGTCAAATTGCAGGTGCTGTAGCGCGAAGAATTTGTGTATATTCTAAAAAAGGCGATCATGCAATTCAAAATGAAGAATTGGGTTTCATAAAATTTGGCTCCCGTGTAGATTTATATTTACCTATTGGCACAAAAGTAAATGTAAAAATTGGCGATATTGTTGAAAACAGTGTAAGCGTAATTGCTACCATTTAAATTTCAAAAATTGAAAGTTACGAATTCATCTAATAAAGGTTCAAACATCGAAAATTCTACTTGTAGTTTTACTGACCAAGAAATTATTTCTGGATTAAAACAAAAACGAAAATTAGGTCGATTTATAAACGCATTAATTTTTCATTACACTAAAAAGGAAAGTCAAGTAGCGTATATCTTTTCAACAGATGAATTTGTATTAAGCATCAATCAAGAATATCTTCAGCACGACACGTATACTGATATTATTACGTTTGACTTAAGCGATAAAAAATCTTCGCTTGTATTATCCGACATTTTTATCAGCATTGATCGAGTGAAAGAAAATGCAGAAACGTTTAATAAAAAATACCAAGAAGAACTATTGCGAGTAATCATTCATGGCGCTTTGCATTTGAGTGGATATAAAGACAAATCCAAAATACAAAAAGCAGAGATGAGAAACTTAGAAGAGTTATGGATTGAAAAATATGCAACCTATTTATAAAATTAATGGATTAAAAAAAATTAAACTACTGAAAACAAAATGAGTATAAAGAATAATTACGTAGCCATTATGGCTGGAGGAATCGGTAGCCGATTTTGGCCAGAAAGTAGAAACAACTATCCTAAACAATTTTTAGACATACTAGGTACAGGAAAATCATTGATACAATGGACCTTCGAACGATTTAAAAATATATGCCCAAAAGAAAATATTTTTATCATCACCAATGAAATGTACATTCCTACATTAAAAAAACAACTTCCTGAGTTGTTGGATAATAATATTTTAAGCGAGCCATCAAGAAAAAATACGGCGCCTTGTGCTGCATATATTGCGCATAAATTGTTTGCATTAAATCCGGATGCTAATATCATTATGAGCCCCGCTGATCACCTAATTTTTGACGAACGAAAATTTGAACGAGATATCATTGATTCTTTGGATTTTGTTAGCAATAATGATGTGTTGGTTACATTGGGAATTAAACCTACAAGACCTGATACAGGTTATGGCTATATTCAATATGAAACTTCAAAAAATAAAGATCGATTTTATGAAGTAAAAACATTTACCGAAAAACCATCGCATGAATTGGCTGAAACGTTTATTCGCAGTGGAGACTTTTTATGGAATGCCGGCATATTTGTGTGGAACGCAAAAACAATTATCAAAGAAATGCAAACTTATTTGCCAGAAATGAATGAAGTTTTTGCACAAGTAGACACCTATAATACACCTGAAGAACATCATTCTATAGAAAGAGTGTATCCTCAATGTACCAATATTTCGATCGACTATGGCATCATGGAAAAAGCGAAAAATGTACATGTAATTCCCTCTTATTTTGGTTGGTGCGATTTAGGAACATGGAACAGTGCATATGATAATTCTGACAAAGATTATTTAGGCAATGCGGTGTATGGCAAAGATGTTATGATTATTGATGCTTCGCAATGTATGGTCAAAGCGAATGACGGAAAACTGGTTGTATTGCAAGGTTTAGAAAATTTTATTGTAGTAGATACCGATGATGTTTTATTGATTTGCGAACGCAATAGAGAACAACAAATAAAAGATTATGTTGCAGAAGTAAAAAGAAATAAGGGTGATAAATTCTTATAAAAAGTAGTCGGATGTCAGTTGTCGGTTGGCAGGATTTTGAATTTATTTAGATCATAATATTTATATTTGATAAAAAATAAAATTGAAATAATTTAGTAAAAAACTAAACTTCTAAACTTGAATTCAAAACTTCCAAACATAGGTACCAATATTTTTAGTGTAATGAGTGCGTTAGCCAAAGAGCATAATGCAATAAATCTTTCACAAGGATTTCCTGATTATCCCATTTCAAATGAATTGATTGATTCCGTTACAATGGCTATGAAAGAAGGTTTTAACCAATATGCCCCCATGATTGGTTTGCCTGAATTGAGAAATGCATTGGCTAATAAAATTCAAAAATTATATCAAGCATCCATTGATGCGGAAACCGAAATTACCATCACCCCAGGTGGAACTTATTCTATTTACACCTCACTGACCACTATTTTAGAAGCTGGAGATGAAGTCATTGTTTTAGAACCAGCCTATGATAGTTATGTTCCAAATATTGAAACCAATGGTGCCAAAGCAATTTGCATTCCGTTGTTATATCCAACCTATTGCATTGATTGGGAAAAAGTAAAATCATCGATCAATGAAAAAACAAAAGCAATTATCATCAATACGCCTCATAATCCTACAGGTTATGTGTGGACCAAAGAAGATATGTCACGATTGGACGAATTGACAAAAAACACCTCTATATACATTATCAGTGATGAAGTGTATGAACACATAACATTTGATGGCAGACAACATGAATCTGTCTTGAAATATCCCAATTTATTTAAACGAAGTTTTGTAACATTTTCATTTGGAAAAGTATTTCATACTACAGGTTGGAAAATGGGTTATTGTGTTGCTCCCGAAAATTTAATGAAGGAGTTTCGTAAAATTCATCAGTTCATTTGTTTCACATGCAATACACCAATGCAAGTGGCTTTGGCAAAATTTTTAGCGAATGAAAATGAATATTTATCGTTGTCATCATTCTTTCAAAAAAAGCGTGATTTATTTTTAGAAAACATAAAAGATTTGCCATTTACCATTCATGAAAAAGCAAAAGGAAGTTATTTTCAATTAGCCAGTTATGAAAAAATAAATGACATGGGAGATAAAGATTTTGCTATTTGGTTGACGAAACAAATTGGTGTGGCTGTTATTCCTGTGAGTGCTTTTTATCATAATGGAAAAGATGATAAACTCATACGTTTTTGCTTCGCTAAAAAGGATGAAACATTATTGGAGGCCGTGGAGAAAATGAGAAAGTTGATTTAAATATTTAAATCACTCTTCTAAACAGCGTAAAACGCAATGCCATTTCTAAAAACAAACATACCAATCCAATTAATGCATAAGAAAAAAACAACTCCGCATAGTGTTTGAAACTATTGATTTCAATTTTAGTTTTTTCCAATTGATCAATGTCTTTATATACTTTGTTCAATGAATTATTGTCTTTTGCTCGATAATATTTACCCCCTGTTTCCGTCGAGATTTTTTGCATTAATGCTTCATCAATTTGAACTGGCATTTGTTGCATCACCACATTTCCAAATGCATCTTGTGCAGGATAAGGAGCTGTACCTTCTGTTCCCACACCAATTGTGTAGACTCTTATTTTATAAGTCTTTGCGATTTCGAGTGCAGTGATTGGATCTATTAATCCTGCATTGTTTACACCATCGGTTAGCAAAATAATTATTTTAGATTTTGCTTTGCTATTTCTCAATCGTTCGACAGCTGTTGCTAAACCCATTCCAATAGCCGTTCCATCTTCCAATAAACCGCTGCGTATGCTATTTAATTGCTCTCTTAAAATATTTTGGTCGGTGGTTAAAGGACATTGCGTAAAGCTTTCACCTGAAAAAATAACTAACCCAATTCTATCTGTTGGCCGATTTAAAACAAACTCTTTCGCTACTTTTTTTGCAGCTTCAATTCTATTGGGCTTAAAATCTTCAGCCAACATGCTGCCCGAAATATCCATACTCATAACAATGTCTATGCCTTCGCTGTTAACTGTTTCATTGACATTACTATTTTGTGGTCGTGCTAATGCAATGATTAAAAAAAACACGGATAAAATACGAAGTACATTTAAAACAGGCGCCCATTTTTGAATGGTTGAAACTGAATTATTTTGAAACCCTTTTAAAGAAGAAATGGTAAAAGCCGGTTTGTTGTTTTTGTTTTTTCTCAACCAATAAATAAATAATGGAATCAACAACAGTAAAATAAAATACTGTGGATGTGCAAATGTGATATGTCTAAAATCTAAAAAGTTCATAAGCATCCCTAACCCTCCAAAGAAGAGAATTGGTTTATGTGTTTAAAAATTATACGTTTTGAATTATTCATTATTCACTCTTAATTGTTCATTCGTTTTTATACGATTTAAATATTTTTTATACGATTCGAGAACCATTTCTTTTGCCAGCTCCATGCTTTTCAAATGTTCTTCTTCTGTTGGTTTATTTTTTGCAAACTTCACTAAATCCGCTGTTTCAAAAATGGTTCTCAATGCTTGACGAGAATTGCTCAATGCTTTTTGCTTTTTTATTTGTTGCATCAACTCACTCGATGTTTTTTCAAAAACATCCATGTTGAATTGCTCTTCTAAATAGGTTCTAATTGTATCTGTTAATAGCGTATGATATATTTTTTCTTGTCCTGCTTGCCATAAATTTTGAGCTTCTAATTGCACTAAATTTTGCATGGCTTTGTCATGAGGCAATAATTTTATTTCTTGAATTTTTACTTTGTCTTTGTTA
>CANHJA010000180.1 GCA_947460795.1 Bacteroidota bacterium
TGAATTATTGAAACGAAAATTATCAAAGTAGCTATTAGCTATTGGATTATTAATAACTACAGAATTGGTTTCTAAGCCAGTTGATAAATTAATTGTCTTCATTTGATTGTATCCTACAAAATGATAATTGTTATTGTATGGATCCAAGGCCGCACCTGTTAGATTTACTATAGGTGACAACGAAGTTGGGCTTATGTTTGTAACCAGACCTGTTGAGGGATTAATGGTTGCTAAAAATATTTCATTATTGGGAGTATTTTTTCGAGCCAAGCCGTAAAAAGTATTGGAAATTTGAGCTTGCACTTTTGCAGCCACAAAAATTGCAATAAGAATAAATATCTTCTTCATTAAATGTTTATTTAATAGACTATGAAATTAAAAAAATAGTTTGTAACTAGAATAAATAAATACTGATTGATGATAAATTTAGTTGATAAAAAAACTATTAATATACAATCTCTACATCATTGTGCTTAATTACTAATTCTTTTTTATCTGAAGCTTCCACTCTTCCAACAATTTGTGCTTCAATATTAAAGCCAGTTGAGATAGCAATTATTTCTTGGGCAGTTTTTTCATCCGTGTAAATTTCCAAACGGGTTCCCATATTAAAGACTTGATACATTTCTTGCAAACTTATACCCGATGCTTCTTGCATTAAATGGAATATTTTAGGAATGGGTAACAAATTATCTTTTACTATTCGCACATTACCTGGGATGTATTTCATACACTTTGTTTGACCTCCACCCGTATTATGTACAATTCCTCTAATCGCTTGACCAAAATTATCAACCACTTGTTTAATAACAGGCGCGAACGTTCTTGTAGGGGATAATAACATTTTACCGATGGTTAATCCATGTTCAAAAGAATCGGTTAATTTATGTTTTCCAATGTAACAAACTTGCTCTGGTAATGAGTTGTCAAAACTTTCAGGAAAACGAGTCATATAACTTTTGTCTAAAATATCGTGTCTAGCACTTGTTAAACCATTGCATCCTATTCCGCTGTTATATTCACTTTCGTAGGTTGCCTGTCCATAGCTTGCTAAACCTACAATAACATCACCAGGTTTAGGATCAATGGTAATAATATTTTTTCTATCAAAACGAGCGAAAGCGGTATAGCCTACATCAATTGTTTTTACCAAATCTCCAACATCAGCTGTTTCTCCACCCGCACTGTGAATTTCAATTCCGAAATTTTTCCATTCTTTAATCAATTGATCACAACCTTGGATAACTGCAGATAATACCTCCTTTGTAATTAAATTTTTATTTCGTGCTATTGTTGATGATAAAATAAAATGATTGGTAGCACCAGAACAAATCATATCATCAATATTCATAACCATTGCATCTTGGGCAATGCCTTTCCAAACCGACAAATCTCCTGTTTCTTTCCAATAAAGATATGCTAAAATAGATTTTGTACCGGCTGTATCGGCATGCATAACACAACATGCATTTTCATCATGAGCAATGTAATCAGGTAAAATCTTACAAAATGAATTTTCAAAAAGACCTTTGTCTAAATTTTTAATCGCTTCATGCACATCTTCTTTTTGTGATGAAACTCCTCGTTGATTATATAAATCGCTCATATTATTTTATTAAAGTGCAAAGGTGCAACTTCTTTAACGAAGTCGATAATTTAGTAAGAAAAATTATTTACTTTTTTTCAAATTCATGATTCGAGTATAGCTTTCATTAATTCTTGACATCGGAATTTCTCGTTCTAAAACTAATTTTTTAAATGTAGCATGAATATTTTCGGGTGTATAATCTTTAGAACCCTCAATGTTATTGCTAAAAATAACAATATCAACCCCTGCGTTTATAGAGAGTTTTAAACTTTGCTCTAACCCATAAAACTTACTAATTGCATGCATTTGCATGTCATCCGAAATCACAACGCCATTGTAATGCAATTGTTTCCGTAACAAACCGGTTACTATTTTTTTCGATAAGGTTGCTGGCAAGCCACTTTCATCCAATTTTTTATTAATAATATGAGCTGTCATGATCATATCAACACTTCCAGTATCTATCAAATATTTATATGGAAACAATTCTTCAACATTCCATGTTTTAGAAACATCTACCAAGCCCAAGTGAGAATCTGAGGTACTACTCCCATGTCCGGGAAAATGTTTTAATGCCGTTTTAATATTTAATTTTTTATGTTCTTCAATCATTATTTCAGCACATTGCACAATCGTTTTTACATTTGAAGAGTAGCATCTATTTCGTTTTCCTAAAACAGGACAATTAGGGTTTAAAATATCTACATCGGGAGCAAAATTTAA
The DNA here is from genome assembly GCA_947460795.1 of Bacteroidota bacterium. Lineage (GTDB taxonomy): Bacteria > Bacteroidota > Bacteroidia > Chitinophagales > Chitinophagaceae > OLB11. The sequence goes on from CANHJA010000180.1 coordinate 2,312, forward strand.
ATTAATACCACATGTTTGTAATGAACTTGCAATCGTATTTCCTATTTTATGAGTATATGCAGAATCATTTTTTTGCCCCACTATTTGAGCTGAAGGCATAGAAGGAAAACCATATTTCATTTTTAAACGATTCACTTGACCACCTTCTTGATCAATAGAAATTAATAATGGAATTTGAGCTGCCTCTTGCAAGTCATTCGTCAACTCTAATAAATTTTCTTGACTATTTGTTGGATTAATATTGTATTCAAATAAGAGGACGCCTCCAACTATCCCTTTTTTTATATCTTTAATAATAGCAGAATTTTTCTTTGCCGATTTTCCCGACATTCCCACCATTATCATTTGTCCAATTTTAATATCTAAACTATCTACCTGAGCAAAGCAAAAAATAGCCGGTAAAAGAAAGGCTATCAACAGTGTTATTTTTTTCATTGTGGGCAAATATAATAATTGTAAATGGTAGTATGCAACTTATGCAATATTGAAATATCTTTTTATTTATTAAAATATTGCTTTATAATTCGTGCCTTTGATAAACCAACAATTTCTTCTAATTCTTTTTCGGTAGCGTTTTTTACTTTTAATACTGACCTAAAATGTTTTAACAAATCACTCGCAGTTTTTTCGCCAATTCCATTAATTTTTTCAAGCTCATTTTTGATAATTCCTTTGCTTCGTGTAGATCGATGAAAGGTGATACCAAATCGATGCACTTCATCTCGTATGCGTTTAATTAAATTCAATGTGTCGCTTTGATATGGTAATTTTAAGGATTCTGAATCTCCTGGATAAAATATTTCTTCTATATTTTTTGCCAAGCCAACTACAGTAGTTTTGCCAAGCAATCCTAATTCATTTATAGACTCTAATGCAGAATTGAGCTGACCTTTACCACCATCAATAATTATTAATTTAGGAAGAGGTTTACCTTCATCCAACACCCGTTTATATCGGCGATAGACAATTTCTTTCATACTCGCAAAGTCATTAATTCCATCAACCGTTTTTATATGAAAATGTCGATATTCTTTTTTGAAAGGCACTCCATCTTTAAAACAAACCATTGCCGCAACAGGATAACTGCCTTGAAAATTTGAATTATCAAAACATTCTATATGGTCAGGGGTTTCGGTTAAGTGTAAATCTATTTTTAATTGCTCTAACAAAGCATGGTTTTGTTGATCCGTATTTTCCGATAAATTAAGGGTTAATTTTCGTTTATGTTCCTGCATCATGTATTCAGCATTTTGCAAAGACAATTCTAAGAGTTTCTTTTTGTCGCCACTTTTAGGTACGGTCACCATTAATTCATCTTCAATTGAAATTGTAAATGGAATAATTATTTCTTTTGAAGTACTCTTATATTTTTCACGAAGTTGATATAAAATAGGCACTAAAATTTCCTCATCTGATTCTTGCAGAGTTTTAGTAATAGTAACAGAGTGAGTATGAATAATCGTTCCTTGAACAATTATCATAAAATTGACAGCAGCATATTTTTCATTTGAAACAACAGAGCAAATATCTACATTGTCTATTTTAGTATTAACTATAATGGATTTACTTTGATAGGTTTGTAGATATTCAATTTTTTTCTTGATGATTTCAGCTTTCTCAAATTCTAAATTTGAAGCCTTTTCCATCATTTCTTTTTTATAATTTTTAATGATGTCGCCCAACTTTCCTTTCAAAATATCTTTTACTTGTTGTACTTGCTCATCATACTCTTCTTTACTTTGAAAGGCAACACATGGCGCTTTACAATTACCTAAATGATATTCTAAACATTCTTTAAATTTTCCTTTTTCAATATTTTTTGGATTAAGATTTAAAGAACATGTTCTTAACGGAATCGTTTGTTTTATCAAATTTAATAATGAATAAACTTGAGCCACATTTGTATATGGGCCTAAATATTGGGACCCATCTTTTATCATTTTACGAGTAATAAAAATTCTCGGGAAAGACTCGTTTTTAATTACAATGTGAGGATAGCTTCTGTCATCTTTCAAAACCAAATTGTATTTTGGCTGATATTGTTTGATGAGGGAATTTTCCAACAACAATGCATCTTGTTCACTATCAACGATGGTAAACTCGATTCGTTTTATTTCAGAAACAAGCTTTTTTGTTTTATAATAATCAGAAATTTTATTGAAATAAGAAACTACGCGCTTACGCAAATTTTTAGCTTTGCCCACATAAATAATTTTGTCGGTAGCATCAAAATATTTGTAAATGCCTGGTTTATTAGGCAACGATGGCTGTACGATTGAAAATTCTTCTTTTGTCACAAAACGAAATTAAATAAGTTCTATTTAAAAATAGCTGCTGCTTTTAAGATACTTTCTGGTTTGCCTACATCAATTAAATGCGAACCTGTATGATCATAGCCAATTATCTTTTCTGTTTTCGCTAATTCTAAATAAACATCTACCATTGAAAACTTGCCTTCTTGTTTCATTAATTTAAAAATAGTAGGATTGATGATATGTATTCCACTAA
>CANHJA010000181.1 GCA_947460795.1 Bacteroidota bacterium
ATGCCAAAACGAATGATTACGAAAGATTTAAGAATAGTGGTTGAATTTGAATTTTCTGATAAAAACTATTTGAATTCTTTATTTTATCTGAATGATGAATGGCAAATCAATAAAAAAATACAAGTTAGATTCAATGCATACTCAAATCAGGATGCAAAAAATCAACCTATTCAACAATCTTTAGATACTTCTCAAAAAAGATTTTTAGCACTTTTGGGAGATAGTATACAACGTGCTTATTATCCAAGTGCTCGATTGCAGGATACCTTTAGCAATAGTAAAATTTTATATAAAAAAACAGACACCACAGTTGCTTCAGTTTTATACAATAATGTCTATGTTTTTTCTACCAATCCAGACAGTGCAAAATATAGCTTAAGTTTTACGAGTGTAGGTGTCGGCAATGGAAACTATCGTCAATCTATCAATAATGCAAATGGCAGAGTATATGAATGGGTTGCACCTTTGAACAATGTTAAACAGGGAGATTATGAGCCAATATTGGTTTTAATTACCCCCAAAAAACAACAACTAATTACGTTGGGAACCAGCATAAAGATTGACAGTAATAAAAATTTAATGATTGAGTCTGCATTGAGTAATTATGATCCCAATACATTTTCTACAATAAACAATGAAACGCATTTAGGTACTGCATTTAAAATAATATACGATGAAAAAAGAGATCTGAATAAAAAAAAATGGGCATTGTTCAGTAAGTTGAATTATGAATTTGTGCAAGATCGATTTAAACCTTTAGAGCGTTTTAGAAATGTAGAATTTGCTCGAGATTGGAATGTTTCTCCTACAGTGATTTCCGAAAACGAACATTTAAGTAATGTTTCCTTCTCTCTAGTTAAAAGTGATATTGCAAAAATAGAGTATCAATTTGGAACTTATTTAAGAGGCAATTCATTTAAAGGATTTCAGCAAGTAGCCAGTTGTTTTTACAAGAAAAATGGCTTGCGTTTCTTGGCTAATGGAAACCTGATTACTCAATCTTCTTTTGAAATGAATGCTGCTTTTTTTAGACCTGTAATTGAAATTGAAAAAAAGTTTAAAGCGCTTAATAACAGTATCCTAGGTTCTAAGTATATTCTTGAACACAATGATTTAAGAAGTGCCGGTAAAGATAGTTTATTGCCCAATGCTTTTTCATTTGATGCATTGACTGCTTACATAAAAAGTAATTCTGAATCTAAAAATAATTACTCTTTTGAGTATACACTTCGACATGATAGAGCTCGAAAAGAGAATCAATTTAAACAAAGCACTTTAGGGCAAACATTTTCGTTGAACGCGAATATAGCTTCTATCAATAACCACGATATTAAATTTGTGGGTGCTTATCGAAGCTTGCAAATTTCAGATTCAACCATTACTGTTCTTAAGCCAGATGAAAGTTTGCTAGGTAGATTGGAATATAATTTTTCCTTTTTAAAAAATGTGCTTACGGGTAATATTTTATATGAACTAGGCTCAGGGCAAGAGTTGAAAAGAGAATATACCTATGTTGAAGTGCCCGTTGGACAAGGATTATATGTTTGGAGAGATTATAATAATGACAATTTGAAACAATTAAATGAATTTGAGTTGGCTGTTTTTCCAGATGAAAAAAGATACATCAGAATATTTACACCAACCAATCAATATGTAAAAGCAAAATATGCACAATACAATCAATCAATATCTATTAATCCAAAAAATTTATTTTCAGTTGCCAATAAATCACGCTTAAAAAATATTGCATCAGCAATTTATCTACAATCAACAATACAATTAAATAATCGATTTATAGGCACTCAAGGTCTTGAACAATATAATCCCTTCTTAAGGAATTTCTCTGATAGTTTGCTTATTAACAACACATCTACTTTTGTAAATTCATTTTTTATCAATCGATTTAATAATAATTGGGGGGTAGATTATATCCAATCAATTGTTTCTGGGAAAACCCTGCTCAATTATGGAATAGATGGAAGAAGAAATATTGACCATCAGGTGAGAATGCGAATGAATATAAAACAATATTTCACATTAGGGTGCACTCTAAAAAAAGGAAATAAAATATTCGCCTCTCAATTTTTGGGAACACGAAATTACATGATAGATAATCAAATGATAGAACCCAATCTTACATTGCTTTTGTTCAAAAATCAATTAAGAATTTTAACTAGTTACAAATATGATATTCGTAAAAATGACAAGCTCTACGGCGGTGAAAAGGCATTGTCCGATAATATTAATATTGACTTAAGATATAATATTATCAGTTCTGGAAACATGAATATTAAAACAACATATTCTTCAATTAGTTATAATGGAACAAGCAATTCTTCCATAGGATATATAATGTTAGATGGATTACAAAAAGGAAATAATTGGCTTTGGCAAGTAGGTTTTGAAAAAAGAATTTCAAAAAATATTGAAATGAGTTTGCAATATGAAGGTAGAAAACCAGCATCTACAAATACGATTCATACAGGACGAGCTAGTGTGAGAGCAATATTTTAAATTTTTTATACTCAAATTGAGTTATATTTGAAAGACAAATTATGGCAATATTTAAATTTGACTATATCGAACTCGACAATGATAAAGGGCTGACAAGTTCAGATTATCATTTGCTCTCTGAGGCAAGACGAATAACAGAAGGCGCTTATGCACCTTATTCAAATTTCAAAGTAGGCGCGGCAGTGCTTTTGAAGAATGGTGAAATCGTCCTCGGTGTAAATATAGAAAATGCATCATATCCTGTTGGTATTTGTGCTGAGCGAAGCGCGTTATCCTCGGCAATTTCACAATTTCCTGAAGAAGAAATTGAAGCGATTGCAATAAGTTATTTGGCATCAAAAGGGGAAAACGACAAGCCCGCTTTCCCATGTGGAATGTGCAGGCAATTTATATCCGAATGTGAAGATAAAAACCAAAAACCTATTCGATTGATTTTAGCTGCTCAAAATGGTAAAGTAATCTTGTTAGAAACCTCAAAAAATTTATTGCCGTTTAGTTTTACCGGTGCCGATTTAGGGTAATTTTATATTATTTTGTCAATTATTTACGGTATAATGTTCTTAACTAAATAACAGTTGCAATTGTATAAAATTATCGCCCAGCTCTTTTCATAATCATTTTTCTGAATTCTTTCTCAGAAACAAACAATTGATTTACTTGCTGTGCAGTAAGTATCTTAGAAAACAAACCAGCATATTTCTTTTTAATGTCCAATGCACGTTGCTCTTGGTCTAAAATATCATCCACGCTGCGTTCGTCTTTATTTTGCTGACGGCGTTGTTGGATTAAATTTTTCATTTCATCATCATACTGGTTATAAACTGGCCAAAATTTTTGTGCTGTCGATGCATCTAAATTTAGTTTTTCGGAAATAAAAGCGACTTTCAAAGATTCTATTTTTTCGCCTTTTTGAGCAAATGATGGCAATAAAAACAAAGACAATAACAATGTTGTAAAAATGTGTTTCATAATTTTATAAGTAATTTTTTAAATCTTCTTTAGTAAGATCATTTATTTGTGATTCTATAATTTCATTTTCTAATTTATTGACATCCACATTTGTTTCGTCAATCGATTCTGTTACAATGTCTGTAGCAAATTCTACTTGGTGTTGCATAATATAAGCATTGATTTCATTGATTGAAATTGTAGTTAATTGTTGTTCAATATTTATTGTTTTAGTCGGTTTTAAAAACATAAATCCAAGGCCTAAAAACAAAATAATTGAGGCTGCTATTGAAAAAACTTGCGTTTTAGTATGCGTTAATCGCAATGGTTTTATTTCCTTTTTCTCAATTTCTATTTTCGTTTTCAATTCATTTTCGAAATCTTGAAAGTAATCTTTTGGCAAAGCAAAAGGCATTGTTTTAGGTAAGAAATCAATGCTTTCTTCCGCTTTAACAAAAGATGTAATCTCATTTTCACTCAATTGAAAATAATGATTATCAATCTCATAAGGCATTTTTTTCGGCAAAGTAGCCAAAAAATCTTCTTCTTTTATTAAGTCTAAAACGGACTCTGAAAAATTAGTGAAGTAATCCAAAGGGCAATCCATAGGCGATTTCAAGCCATTGGGAATATCGATTCCAATGTCTTTTAGTTCGTTTACTATGTTTTTTGAATTGTTCATTTCGGGGGGTTGGACTATTGTTTAATTTAAAAGTTTAATGATTTCTGATAAATTCTTCTACTTTTTTAGCAGCATGATGATACGAAGCCTTTAAAGAACCTTCTGAGGTTTCTAAAACTTCTGCCATTTTTTCATAGGGCATCTCATCATAATAACGTAAAGTAAATACAGCTCTTTGTTTTTCAGGCAAACTTTGTATCGCTAACTGTAATTTCCATTCTAAATTGTTGGCGTCAAATCCTTTTTCTGCTTTGAGTGAATTGCTTAAAACACTTCCTAATTCAGATCCATCATCCGATATGGACAATGATCTTCGTTTTTTTTGTAGCTCTAAATAGGTAAGGGTTTCATTCGTTGCTATCCGGTACATCCAGGTATATAGGCTTGAATCTTGTCGAAAGTTTGCTAAACTGCGCCAAATTTTTACAAACATATTTTGTAAAACATCATTGGTGTCTTCGTGGTGCACCAGCATCCTTCTGATATGCCAATAAAGACGCTCTTGGTACTTTTTAACCAAAAGGGAAAAGGCTTTTTCGCGAGTTTGCTCATTTTGAAACAAATTCAATATTTCTGAATCCTCTATTTCGATTGTTTTACTCATTGGGTTTAAAAATGAACCCAAAG
>CANHJA010000182.1 GCA_947460795.1 Bacteroidota bacterium
GGCGCATTGCTCATTTGATCTCTCAATAAAAGAAAAGGAGAACTTCCTACTTTTTCACCAAAGAAATACAATCCAATCAACATTGAGCTCAATATTATTTGAACCAAACTCACAATAGACATCACGGGCGCTTCCCATTTGTTTTTTCTAAATAATAAGAAAATTCCTAAAACAGCATGCCAAACAGACCACAACAAGAAACTTCCTTCTTGGCCTTCCCAAAAACACGACAATAAATATTTAAAAGGCAATGCTTTACTAGAATGTGCCCAAGCATAATTATATTCGAAATAGTGGTTGAAAATTATATAGAATAGGATACTAAAAATTGAGAATACAGAAAATGCATGAACAAAAAACGAAGTTCTTCCTATTTTTTTCCAACTTTGTTGGCCTTCCAAAATTTTAGAATTGGCAGATGCCATAAACGCAATTGCAGAAACTATGGAAGCTACAAATGAAAGGATCACAAAAAATTGTCCAATTTTTCCTGGTAATAAATGTTCGTTTAAAAAGGGATTGCTCATTTTTTAGTTTAGATATTAAGTGTTTTAGGTGATTTAAGATACTAATTGCAACTGTATTTAAAAGAACAGTGGATTGCTTACATTAACTTTTTGTTCCTAATGCAACTTGATCAGTTTTGTATTTAGACGGACATTTCATTAAAATTTTATTGCATTTAAATTCTCCATTTTCCATAGTGCCTGTCATGGTTAATTTTTCACTGCGTTCAAAATCTTGTGGTTTTGTGCCGGTAAAATTTACTTTTTTTACAACCCCTGCATCATCTTTTGCAAAAAAAACAAAATGGTTTGGATCTTTAATTGGGTCATACTCCATTTTATTATTAATGGTATCCAATTTGGCAATAATTTGATATTCTTTTCCTGGTTTTGCTTCAGCAGTAGCAAATGTTTCATAACTGCTAAAATCGCCTACCATGCTTAATATAAATCCTAATGCAACTGCAATAATAACTAAAGCGAATATGCTTGATTTTTTCATTGTATTTATTTTTAAGTGTTAGTTGTTTATAATTAAGAAGAATCGTTTTAACGGTTTATCATCACTGAATTTAGAAAATACTAAAATTCAAATCCGAAAACTAAAAACTAAAAACTATTTTTCCACATCATACTTTCAACTGGCTTATTAATTTGCCCACTGTATTTTGCTCCTGCTTTGTTATTGTATTTTACTTCAATTTCACCATCAACAGGAAAATAAATCAATTGTCCAATAGGCATGCCAGCATATACTCTAACCGGTTGCTTGACTGATATTTCTAGCGTCCAATTGCCACAAAATCCAACATCCCCTTTTCCTGCAGTTGCATGTATGTCAATCCCTAAACGGCCGGTGCTTGATTTTCCCTCCAAAAACGGAACATGTTCATGGGTTTCTGTGTATTCTTCAGTAACACCTAAATAAAAAGCACCTGGTTCCAATACATACCCTTCTTCAGGTATATCAAAATGCTTGATTGTGTTGTGTTTTTTAGCATCTAACTCTCTGTCTACATAGGTTGCTAAATGCTTTCCTAAATGCACATCATACGAGTTGCTGCCCAAACAATTTCTGTTGTAAGGTTCAATTTTTATTGTTCCTTTTTCTATTTCCGCTAAGATTTTTTTATCAGATAAAATCATTTCTATAATAAGATTTTTGCAAATGTACACACGGAAAGCTATAGTAGCAATTTGAAAATTTAAATAGAATCCAATATTATATAATAAAAGTCGATTAAATGATTATTTTTGCACTATGAATAATCGTTTTTTATTAAAAAGTATTTTTCTTTTAACATTTATTTTGTCTTCCCATCTTGCAGGGGCTTTAGATTTATCATTTGGTGTAAAAGGTGGGTTGCAAGCCCAAAAAATGAATGGAGACGGTTTGAAAAATGTATATTCTACTGGGCCACTAGCGGGTGCTTTTATTAATTTAAATAAACACAGAATTGGTTTACAGCTAGAATCTATCTGGTCTCAAAATGAAATTACTACAGACTCTAGTTTTTATGGTTTGTACAAACAATATTATAATCGGATCAATGATAGTCTAAAAGTAGGTAATTTTAGATTTCAAACCATTTCATTGCCAATATTGTTAAATATTAAATTAACTCAAAAGTTTTGGTTGCAATTAGGGCCTCAATATAGTGCCAATGTGTCAATTATAGACAAGAGCGATTTGATTGAAAGCGGCATTAAAATTTTGAAAAATAACAATTACAATTTAATTGGTGGTTTTTGGTTTCAAACGGGAGGCGAATCTCATTCATTAAAATTGAATATGGGAGCGAGAATTATAGTCGGGTTAAATAATATAAATACAATAAATACATATGAAGTATGGACTAACCAAATATTTCAGGTGCATTTAGGAATTAGTTATTAGTATTCTGTAATTTTTTTTACTATCTTACCATTACGGTTTTGTAGTGATTAAGGAGTTCAATCTCCATTCTTTTTAATTCTGCCCATGAGCGTTGTAAAACAATTTCTTCATGTAATATCGTTACCTTACTCAGCTCCTCTGCATAGGAATTAAACAAATTTCTAATCTTCCGAAGCATAAAAAAATTAACGGTATGATTTACATCATCTACATATAAAGAGTCTTTAGAAGGTGTAGCTATTTGATGTTTTTCTACCCAATTGGGGCTTAAATCATATGGGAAGTACAATGCTTCTATGCTAAAACTTCTAATTTGTTCGTCATCATGATAAGTAAATGTTCTCGCATCAGGATATTCTAAAGTAGCATCAAGACTTTTGTAAAAAAACTCAAAAACAGTTCGCCAACCAGCATTTACAAAATCATTCAACCCTACTTTATTACGAATGTAATCGGCTACATTAGAAGATTCGTCAAAAGGTTGTTTCCCATATTCAATAAGTATTCTTATCAATCCTTTTTCTTGTAAATAATCTTTTTGTAATAAGTCGGATACGATTTGCTGTTCAACTTTTTGATCCGGTTCCGCTTTTAACGCAAGTTCGTCGGCTTCTTGTTTATTTGCAAAATCATTTTTTACAACTTTGTCTCTGATTTTTTTATTTACTAAAGAAATTAAACCTGCTTCTTCAATTTGTAATAATTGAGCACAACGTCTAATATAATCTTGTTGTTTACTAAATTCTTCTAATTTATTAATTTTAGAAATTGTATCCGCAATATCATTAATTAACTCAGACTTTTTAATAGTATCATCTTTGGCCTCCTTAAGCGAAGCTTCTAATTTAAAAAGAATGATATCTTTTTTATTGTTTTTAATGTATGTTTTAAATTCTTCAACACCCACTTTTTGAACATAGCTATCTGGGTCATGATTGTCAGGCAATAACACTACTTGAACATTTAATCCTTGTTCAATAGCCATATCTAATCCCCTCAATGCGGCTTTAATACCAGCTGCATCCCCATCATATAATATTGTAAGATTTTTAGAATAGCGTTTTATTAATTTTAATTGTTCCTCAGTTAACGAAGTCCCACTACTAGCCACTGCATTTTCAATACCTGCTTGATGCAGTGAAATTACATCTGTATAGCCCTCTACTAGCAAACATTCATCTTCTTTACTAATTAAATTTTTAGCGAAATAAATACCATAAAGTGTTTTGCTTTTATAATAGATTTCATTTTCTGGGGTATTTATATATTTCGGCGCTTTATCATTCGATTTTAAAATCCTAGCTCCAAACCCAATCACCCTTCCACTCTGGTTATGAATTGGAAAAGTTACCCTGCCATGATATATAGCTTGAAGTTTGTCATTCCTATCATAAACCAAGCCAGCTTTCACTAATAATTCCTTGTTGTAACCTTTGCTTATTGCGTCTTCAGCCAATAAATACCTGTCTTCTAAACAATAACCCAGTTGAAATTTATCAATAGTATCATCTCTAAAACCACGTTGTTTAAAATATGAAAGTCCAATTGTTTGTCCTTCTTCTGTATTTTTTAATTGTTCCGAAAAATAGGATGTTGCATACTGATTTATTATTCGTAAGCTTTCTTCAATTTTTTGTTTTTCAATGGTCTCCTTGCTTTGAAATGTTTCTTCTATTTCAATATGATAACGCTTCGCCAGCCAAGTTAATGCTTCAGGATAAGAGAGTTTTTCATGCTCCTGCACAAATGTTATCACATTGCCTGCTTTACCACAACCAAAGCACTTGTAAATACCCTTTGTAGCAGATACTGTAAAGGAAGGAGTTTTTTCATTATGAAAAGGGCAGTTGCCTAAATAATTAGCGCCTCTTTTTTTTAGCTTAATAAATGAACCTATCACGTCCAATACATCGGCCGTATCATTAATTTTTTGTATGGTGCTTTTAGAAATCAAGAATGTAAAAGTACAGTAAAAAAAACGTAAATTTTAAATCAAAAAACGAAATACTTACTGAGATAAATAACTACTTCGATTTTATTAAAAACAAATATATTCAAATTAAACATAATCAAGGTTTGCATTAACAGACATTTGTAGACCATTTTTAAATAATTTTCGAATAATTAAATGAAAGAAATTAGGTAGAGTGACAAAGAAGGTATACATTTGCACTCCCCAAAACGGAAGATGTTTATGGGTAGCAAAGATCTTCGAGAATTTATGGCTATTGAGAGTATGATTAGTTTGTTATGATTTAGAAATAAATTTTAAAAATAAATTAAAATAAATTTGGTAGTTAGAAATAAATTGATACCTTTGCACTCCGTTAGAAAAACAAC
>CANHJA010000183.1 GCA_947460795.1 Bacteroidota bacterium
AACAGGCGTTAAAAATTAATCCTTTGTCAAAAGAAACAAAATATAATTTGGCGTACGCGCAAGCAATGAAGAAAAAGCAAGACCAACAACAAAACGACAATAAAGACAAAAAAGAAAATAACAAAGACAAGCAGGATAAAAATAAAGAACAACAAGAAAAGGATAAAAAAGATAAAGATCAGCAAGACAAAAAACAACAAGAAGAAAAAAATAAGCAAGACGAACAAAAAAACAATCAAGATAAAAACCAAGAAGGAAAAGAAAACCCAAAACCTATGCCTAACAAACTTTCCAAAGAGCAAGCAGATCAATTGTTGAATGCAATAAATCAAGAAGAGAAAAAACTACGAGCTAAAAAAGAAAAAGGAAATGGGCAACCTGTGAAGCTCGAGAAGGATTGGTAAAAAACACTCCATTCAATTTAATTTTTTAGTTGCTACTAAACAAACTTTTATAAAAAAACGACGTCTTTTAAGTATGAAAAAATATTTAGCTCTCTTTATTGCAATAACTTCCATATTCGTTGCAAATGCAAAAACTACTAAAATATTATTTGTCGGCAACAGTTATACTTATGTAAATGATTTACCTAAAACTATTCAAGATTTAGCTATTTCTAAAGGCGATAGCATCAGCTATACAACACAAGCAACTGGAGGTGCTACTGCACAAATCTTGTGGAACACACCTGCTGTTGTTAGCGCTATTTCTCAAGGCGGCTGGGACTTTGTTGTGTTGCAATGCCAAAGCCAAGAACCTGCATTTCCTCCCAGTCAAGTGGCAACGGATACTTATCCTTTTATGAAAAAATTAGATAGCTTAGTACAGGCCAAGAATAGTTGTGCAGAAACTCTCTTTTTTATGACTTGGGGAAGAAAAAATGGGGATGCTGCCAACGCCGCTTTTTATCCAATTATTGGAACCTATGATGGAATGCAAAGCAGATTAAGGGAATCCTATTTGATGTTTGCACAAGATTTCACAGCCTCCGTAGCACCTGTTGGAGTTGCTTGGAAAAATGTTCGTGCTCAATATCCAACCATTGAACTTTATAATCCCGATGAATCTCATCCAAGTATTTATGGGACTTATTTAGCAGCTTGTGTGTTTTATAGTTCTATTTTTCATAAAGTGGCAACTGGTGCCTCATTTATATCAACTGGGATTTCTACAACCGATGCGACTTCTTTACAAACTATTGCTAGTAATACTGTGTTAGATAGTCTTGACAACTGGCAACAATATGGCAATTTGCCTTTTGCGAATTATGCTAAAACGAGTACAGATAAAACAGTTGTTTTTAATAATTTGTCAAAACATTTTACCTCTTCATTTTGGGATTTTGGTGATGGGCTAACGAGTAACTCAATGAATCCTACACATACTTATTTATCGGATGGGAATTATTCTGTTTGTTTAACAGTTACCAATACTTGTGGTAAACAAGAAAAATTTTGCAATACAGTGCCAGTCGTTTCCACGCCGAATGCATTGAACGAAATAAAACTTGAAAGCACTTATTTTATTCAAAATAGAAATACGATTGTATTTAAAAATTTGAATGCTGCTACTGATTTTAGAGTAATTTCAATGAATGGGGAAGTTGTAAAAAAGGGAATTGCAAAAAATGAATCAAGCCTTTCTTTAGATAATTTACATGGCATTTATTTAATTCATTTGATGTATTTATCTAAACCTATAAAAATACTGTTGCCCTAATTTATTGTAATTTAGGTTTAATAGTGAATCTAATTTTGTATACGGGTATGCTGGTTGGCCAATGCATTGGTTAATAAAATGATGTCATTGACTGAAACAAATAGGAGAATAGAATTATTTATTGAACAGATCGATTTTTACACCATGTCAATTTTTGATTTTTCATCTTTATCTGAGTAACGTTCATGTAAATTTACAGGTGGATGTTGTGTTGGATGCAGTTTTAACTGAATCATATTGACTGTAAAAGCAAATGCCATGGAGAAATAAATTGTGCCTTTAGGTATATGATAATGAATTCCTTCTGCAATGAGAGAAGCTCCTATGAGCAGTAAAAAACTGAGCGCTAAAATTTTAATCGTCGGGTGTTTTTGTACAAAGTGGCTAATTGGCTCGGCTGCAAAAAGCATTACAAATACAGACGCAATTACAGCAGTCATCATCACCCAAATTTCGTTGGCCATACCGACTGCAGTAATTACAGAATCGATAGAAAAAACGATATTTAAAATAAACATTTGTACAATCACAGAAGCAAATGACATGTTTTTTTTCTTGTTTAGCTCTTTAGATTCATCACCACTTTCGCCTTCTAACTTGTGGTGTATTTCTTTGGTGCTTTGATAAATTAAAAATAACCCACCACCCATTAAAATAATATCTTTTCCAGAAATTCCTATGCCCAAAATTTCAAACAAGGACTTATCTAATTTTAAAATAATAGAAATGGCAGCTAATAGACATATTCGGACCAACATGCCAATAAATAATCCATATCGTCTGGCTAATTTTTGTTTTGCTTCAGGGAGTTTACCTGATAATATCGAAATGAAAACGATATTGTCTATCCCTAAAACGACTTCCAATAAGGAGAGCGTAATTAAACTGACTAAAGTTTCAGACGTAATATTTTCGAACATTTATTTGTTTTTAATGAATGATTTGCAGATTTTTTTTGCAATTGCAGGGCCTTCATAAATAAACCCTGTATAAACTTGTACCAATGAAGCACCAGCATTTATTTTTTCTTGCGCATCTTCTGCTGTAAAAATACCACCAACGGCTATAATGGGTAATTTACCATTTGTTTTGGTAGAAATATATTGGATAATTTCTGTGCTGCGTTGTTTTAATGGCTTGCCACTCACACCTCCAGAACCTGTTTTTTCAATTAAATTTTTATCGGCCTTTAAGCCTTCTCTATCAATGGTAGTATTGGTCGCTACAATGCCTGCTAATTGTGTTTCAGTAACAACTTCAATTACATCATCTAATTGGGTATTGGTCAAATCGGGTGCAATTTTTAATAATATTGGCTTTGGATTTGGGTACGATAAATTTAAATTTTGCAATTGCAATAATAAATCACGAAGGGGCTGTTTTTCTTGTAGTTCTCTGAGATTAGGCGTATTGGGGCTACTAATATTCACTACAAAATAATCCACTACTGGGTGTAAAATTTTAAAACAATATTCATAATCTTTACTGGCATCTTCATTTGATGTAGTTTTATTTTTCCCAATATTTCCTCCAATGATGATATCTGTTTTTCTATTTTTCAGTCGCAATGCTGCCGTTTCTACTCCTTGATTATTAAATCCCATGCGGTTAATAATGGCTTCATCATTTGGGAAACGAAATAATCGTGGTTTTTCATTTCCATCTTGTGGACGAGGCGTGACGGTTCCTATTTCTATGAAGCCAAATCCTAGGCAAGCTAATTCATCCACAAAACGTGCATCTTTATCAAAACCTGCTGCCAAGCCAACCGGATTTTTAAATTTCAATCCAAAAACAGTTCGTTCTAAGCTAGGGTGTTTGATGCAATAATTACTCTCTAAATATTTTTTTCCTACACCTAAATTATAGGCTTTGGTTAACCATTTCATTACTTTATAATGAACGTTTTCTGGGTCGTATTTGAATAATATTTTTTTTACAATGTTGTACATGAAAGCTTGCTTATTTTATAATTTCAGTTAATTTGTTGATTAAATTTTCACCCTTTAAATTTTGGGCAATAATATTTCCTTGAGGATCAATTAAAAAATTTTGAGGAATACTTTCTACTTTATAATCTCTTGCAATGCTACAGCCCCAACCTTTTAATTCACTTATATGATTCCATGTAAGGTTGTCTTTGGCTATCGCCTCCACCCATTTATCTTTACTAGAATCCAATGAAACGCCAATGATTACAAACTTTTTATTTTTAAATTGATTGTATGCTTCTACAACATTGGGATTTTCTTTTCTGCAGGGTCCGCACCAAGATGCCCAAAAATCTACTAAAACATAATTTCCTTTGAAATCACTTAATGTAATTTTTTTTCCTTCAGGAGAAGTGCCCGAAAAATCTGCTGCAGGGCTTCCTGTATTCGGTTTTTCTGTGCTTGATGTTGCTGGTTTTGTATTGCCTAAAAAACGGTCAGCAAATAATTTAGCAAAGGTAGATTTTGGAAATCGTTTGATAATGGTTTGATAAAAAGTAGTTACATAAGGTTTTTCATAAGCAACATTAATCATATTTACTGCAAATAGAGCACTGGCAACACTTTGAGTGGTATCGGCAAATTTTTTAATATAGGTCATGAAATTGGTATTTACATTTCGTAAATCAGTTTCTGCAGACTTAAATAATGAATCTTTCTCAGGTTTCCCTTTTAAAGAATCTAAAATAAATTGCAAGGTATTGATGTCTGCAATATTTTGTTTTAAATTATTTAAAAAACCTTTTAATGTGCTACTGCTTTTTGAGCCAGTAACCGTATAATCTTCCAACGAATTCCAATTGCCTACAATGTTTGCATCATCACCACTTTGTAATGCCAATAATACATTTTGACCTTTTTCAAATTTTATACAATATAGTTTTTCTTCTTTGTTTGTAGCTTTTATTTCAAACTCACCGGTAGGAGATGTTTTGCCACTGTCTACTATGATATTTTCATTAACAGCCAATTCTTGTAAAACAAATTTTTGTTCTGGCATACT
>CANHJA010000184.1 GCA_947460795.1 Bacteroidota bacterium
TGCGCTTCTAGTTTTGGAGCTGGTGATATTATATATAGCGGCGATAATGCTTCTTGGTCAATGTTTGCGAATACATTAAAAATGAAATTAGGATTAATGTTAGCAGATGTGCCAGCTGAAGTTACTTTTGGTAAAAATGCATATGAAGAAACAGTAGGTCATACATTTACATCAAATGCTGATAACGCAATATTCCATTATTTAGGAGTAACTCCAAATAACAATCCTGTATCGGATGATTTGTATGGTTCTGGTTTAACAAATAGAAAAGATTTTGTTGCAGCAAATACCATTGTAAATAGCATGCTTGTTCGAATTGATACAACCATTTCAGGGACAGACACAACCATTACAAAAATTTATGATCCACGTATGGGAGCTTATTTCACTAAAAATAATGCAGGAATTTATAAAGGTGGAATTTATGGAACATCTAATGGCTGGTCAAGCAATTCAAAACCATCTTACGATTTAGTTCAATTAGATGCACCTGCTTTAATTATGGATTACGCAGAAGTAGAATTCATGTTGGCTGAAGGAGCTGAAAGAGGATGGACCGTAACAGGAACTGCAGAAAGTCATTACAACGCAGGGGTTACTGCTTCTTGTGATTATTGGGGTGTAGATGCTACCAGCTATTTAGCTGAGCCTACTATCGCCTACAATACTGCAGCAGGAACTTGGAAACAAAAAATAGGCACTCAACAATGGTTAGCCTATTATAATAGAGGTTTTGAAGGTTGGACTTCTTGGAGAAGATTAGATTATCCAATATTAAATGTTCCTCAAAGCTTAACATATGCTGATATTCCAGTTAGATGGACATATCCTGTAAAAGAACAAACGTTAAACGGTTCAAGTTATTCATCTGCATCTTCTGCAATAGGTGGCGACTTAAGAGCTACAAAATTATATTGGGATAAACAGTAATATAATTTAATTGAATATTTAAATGCCACCACTCTGGTGGCATTTTTTTTTGCGTTCTAAAATGAAACCGTTACCTTTGCGCTCCTTTCAGAAAATAATATTAACCGACAACGTTTCTTATGAAAGGGAAGAGACAATGTCATTAAAAAATAAAATATGTTAGAAAATAATTTAACTAACACAGCACATGACGACTTCGATTGGAGCGTCGACAAACGTAACGTTTCTTCTTACAACAAAGCGGATCAAGAAATTCTTGACAAACAGTATGAAAATACGTTCACATCGATTAACGATAACGAAATGATCAAAGGAACGATTGTTGGATTAACGAAAACTGATGCAGTTGTAAACATTGGTTACAAAAGTGACGGATTAATTTCTTTAAATGAATTCCGTGATTTGGATTCAGTAAAAATCGGTGACGAAATCGAAATTTTAATCGTTTCTAAAGAAGACAGAGATGGACACTTACATTTAAGCCGCAAATTAGCTCGTGTACAACGTGCTTGGGAGCGTATCGTTGAAGTTTACAAAACAGGCGAAATCGTTACAGGTCATGTTACATCTAAAACAAAAGGTGGTTTAATTGTTGATTTATATGGTATGGAAACTTTCTTACCAGGTTCTCAAATTGATGTGAAACCAGTTACTGATTACGATCAATTCGTAAACAAAACAATGGAGTTTAAAGTTGTGAAAATCAACGAAATTATCCGCAATGCTGTTGTTTCTCACAAAGCGTTAATCGAAAGCGATATTGAAGCACAACGTACTGAAATTATCTCTAAATTAGAGAAAGGTCAAGTATTAGAAGGAACTATCAAAAACGTTACAGACTTCGGTGCATTCATCGATTTAGGCGGTTTAGATGGTTTATTATACATCACAGATATTTCATGGGGTCGTATCAATCATCCAAGTGAAGTATTATCTAATGGTCAAAAAATTAACGTGGCTGTATTAGACTTCGATGATGATAAAAAACGTATTTCATTAGGATTGAAACAATTAACTGCACACCCTTGGGATGCTTTACCTGACTATGTATTAGAAGGGAATAAAGTAAAAGGAAAAGTAGTAAACATTGAAGATTATGGTGCATTCTTAGAAGTTGAGCCAGGAATTGAAGGTTTAGTTCACGTTTCTGAAATCACTTGGAGCAATCAACCAATCAATGCAAAAGAATTCTTCAAAATGGGAGATGAGCATGAAGCAATGATTGTTTCTATTGATAAAGACGAACGTAAAATGAGTTTCTCTATCAAAAAAATGACACAAGATCCTTGGGATCAAATTGAAAGCCAATTTGCAGTAGGAAGTCAGCATACAGGAGTGGTTAAAAATTTAACTCCTTATGGTGTATTTGTTGAGTTAGAATCAGGAATTGGAGGTATGATTCACATTTCTGATTTAAGTTGGGTTAAACGTTTCAATCATCCGAGCGACTTCACTAAAGTTGGAGCAGAATTACAAGTAATTGTATTAGGAGTAGATAAAGAAACACGTAAACTTTCTTTAGGACACAAACAAATCGAAGAAGATCCTTGGAACACATTTGAAAATGTATTCCCAATTGGTTCTAAACACGAAGGTGTTATGATTCGTAAAGAAGAGAAAGGTGGAATTATTCAATTACAATATGGTTTAGAAGCATTTGCTCCTACTCGTCATTTGAAAAAATCAGATGAAAAAATGATTGCTGTTGATGAGACAAACGAATTCATCATTCTTGAGTTTGATCGCAATGAAAAACGCATCATGGTATCTCATTCAAAAGTATGGGAAACTATCATTGAAACTGAAAAAGAAGGTGCTCGTCAAGAAGCGAATGCAGAAATTGACAACACTAAAAAAGCAGTTAAAAACTTACAAAGCAAAGTAGAAAAAGCAACTTTAGGTGATATTGGTGCTTTAGCTGATTTGAAAAAGAAAATGGAAGGGAATAATTAATATTTCATTTTATACTATTTTAAAAGACCATTCATTAATGAATGGTCTTTTTTTATGGAAGTATTTACATGTTTGTTTTTATGATTTGTACAAATTATCCCGAGTTATATAATGGTAAGCCCTATTTACATATTATCTCTTATGGACTATCAGGAAATAGTATTTTTGAATCTAGAAAAGCAATTGCAAATAAAATTTAAATAAAAATATTAATTCTGTTTTGCCCTACCAACCAACCTAAAGATGCCTCATTGAATAGATGAGGCATTTTTTATATAGAAAATAATGGACGTATATAAAATAAATGATGACAGTTATAGACTTATACGCTTTACTTCATTACTAAATATTATTGAAACCAAAATTTGAATTAATTGATGTTGAAATCCCTTCCAGTAAATTTAAACATCAATCCTATATTTTTTTACTGGTTAATATTAAAGAGACTGTCATTTAAAGTTCCCTAACTAGATTAAGGTATACTTCTACATTCGTTTTATTTTTCCTGCCAATAGGTAAAATCCCATTTTCAATTTTTATGCTCATTTTACCTAGATTAATTTTTTGAATGTATTTTGTATTGACTATATAGCTCCTGTGAATGCGAATCATTTGATCTCCCAATGCGGCCATTAACTTTATCAAATTGGTTTTAAGTGCAAATTGATTTTTTGGGGTTTTAATTACACAATAATTTCCTTCAGATTTAACACTCAAAATATTATTGACATCAAGAAAAATTTTTTCATTATAAATACCTCTCACTGTAATGCCATATTGTTTTTTTTCTATAGGTATTTTCTCATCACTAATTAATTTATCAATAGCAGCTTTCACGCTAATTGGGTGAAAAGGTTTCACCAAGTAAGAAGCATTTGAAAATATTTTTGTGTAATTATATAACCCAATCTCTGTTGATGCGGTTACGAATAGAATAGGTATTTTGTTGTAATTCTCATTGCTTAAAATATCAAAAATATAATTTTCAATTATTAATATATCTGCAATTATTAGATCAGGTATTTGTTTCTTTAAAAATAAATCGACTTCTAGTAAATCGTTGCAAAAGTGTAAATTGCTGAAGTTAAATTGAAATAATATTTCATCTAATTTACGTTGCCATATAGGATCATCCTCCAATATAAGAATGCTTTTCATTAGGTTATTGGTATTGGTTGATTGCAAAAGTAGAAGAATAAATTGTCAATGTCAAAAAAAGTGTATGAACGACTGATTTTAATTTTTTAGAATTTTTAATTTTTTACATTACATGTTGTAATCCAAAATGTTACAGAATTTAGTAAAGAATTTGCTTACTTATAGAGTAGTATTAAAATGATGTTGTTAATAGTCTTATTTTGTTGTTTACATACTTTAAGCAGTCAACATCATCTGTAAGATTTACTTTTGTTTTTATACATATCAATATGATAATGTACAAATCACCAAAATAAAAATTTATGAAAAAAGGTTTTAAATATATAACCCCATAACAATCAAATTTTAAAAGGAATAAAGTAACCACTAACTGAGAAATTCCTTCTCCTACATTGATTCAGTAATCTTATACGAACAGAAATAGTAATATTAAATCCACTGGTGCTAATAGAGCTTCAATGAGATAGTCAGTTCGTTTTGCAATTTTCTCATTTACAGAATCATTGTATTTAACCAAGTTAATATAGGGGTTGCCTGCTTTTTTCTTATAAAATTTTTAATTACAATAAGTGATAATATCATTATTATAAAAACGATTATATGCAAATAAATAACATCAAGTATATAATCATTCATATGAATAAAAAA
>CANHJA010000185.1 GCA_947460795.1 Bacteroidota bacterium
TGAATTTAACGTTTGCAGACAACTATGTAGTAGAAGCAACTGGAGCTTTGCTAAACCCTGAAACGGTTTATGCCAATGGATTACGAGAGAAATTAGATATTAAAAATTTTATCAATAAACCATGGAATGAAAAGCCAAGTACTATAACACCATATGATTCTACCAAACGCAAAACATGGAGCTATAAAGCCATCAATGTACATGATTTTGCATTCACCGCCGATCCTGCTTATCGTATTGATGAGAAGGAATGGAATGGAGTTCAATGTATTGGGTTGGTGTTGGAACCACATGCTAGTAAATGGCAAAATTCTGCGGACTATGTATCCAAAATTATTAAAACATTCAGTGAAGATTTTGGCATGTATGAGTATCCTAAAATGGTGGCTGCAGATGCCAATGATGGAATGGAATATCCAATGTTGACATTAGATGGCGGTGCCGATCCTGATTACAGAGGATTGCTGGTGCATGAAATTGGACACAATTGGTTTTATGGTATGATCGGAAACAATGAAACCTATCGTGCTGCTTTGGATGAAGGATTTACACAATTTTTGACAGCTTGGGGTTTGAAAAAAATTGATGGGGAAACCATGGTTTCTGTTCCGATAAAAAATAAATTTATTCGCAAGCATAAAGATCCTGTTTTGGTAATGGATAGAAGCGTTTACAATGGATATATGCGCGAGGCTGTAAAAGGGGAAGATCCAATGTTGAATACTCATTCTAATGATTTCCATTCGGCTATTGGGCATGAAAATGGGTACGGACAAGTATATTATAAAACAGCAACCATGCTCTATAATTTACAATATGTTTTAGGGGATGAATTATTTCAAAATGCTATGAAACACTATGTTGCAAAATGGAAAATTGCCCATCCTTATTTTGAAGATTTTAGACAAAGCATCATTGAATACACACATCAAGATTTAAACTGGTTTTTTGATCAATGGTTAGAAACGACGAAAAGCATCGATTACGGAATTTCATCTATCAAAAAAGGTGAAAATAAAAATGACTATAAAATAAAATTTAAACGATATGGTCAAATGCAAATGCCTATTGATTTTCAGGTTACTGCAAAAGATGGAAAAAAATACAATTATACCATCCCAAATACTGTTTTCCAAAAAACGACCAGCAATAAAACATTGTCCAAATGGTATGGTTGGGATTTAATGTATCCAACCTACACGTCTAATGTAAACATTCCATCGGGAATCAAAATGGTTCAAATTGATCCATCAAATCGATTGGCAGATGTGAACATGATGAATAATTACAAACAAAGAGGATTTCTAATAGCACCAAAATCAAGTCTTTTGAAAGTAGAAAATTATGTTTCAAATCCTGCAAGTTGGAAAAAATACAATGCAGCTATTCGCCCTGATGTATGGTGGAATTCGATTGATGGCATGAAGCTTGGTGTAAATTTCAATGGACATTATATGAATACGTTCCGTAAATTATATGCAACGGTTTGGTTTAATTCTCGTTTCTTGTCTAATGAAAAATTTGCTCCTTATGAAGGAGAAAGTTGGTGGAAAAATGTTTCTCCTGTTGATTACACTATTCGATACGAAACGCCTTACAAAAAAATAAATCCAAAAGTGATTGCCGGTTTTGAAAGCAGACAAATTGAGGGTTTTGCAAAACACAGCCTGTTTGCCAAATATCAATTCTCGCCAAAAAGCCAATTTAAAATTGAAGCAACTACATTATATAGAAGAAGCGATATTACCAACGAATATTTATTTGATAAAAATGAATGGACGAGTTACACCGATACTAAGAAGAATTCATTTCTTCAATTGACCTACAATACCAATTACAATGGGAAAGCAGGAAACGGATTTTTAAAAGCCATTGTTCGAACTTCATTTAATTACAATCATTCCTATTTTCAGCTAGAAGATGTTCATCGTTATAATTGGAAAAAATTTGAAACAAAAACAAGGGCATTTGGTCGTTTTGGTTTTGGGAACGAAATACCAAATGAAAGTGCCGTTTATTTGCAAGGCGCCAATCCTGAGGAGTTGATGGAAAATAAATTTACCCGTTCACAAGGCATTATCCCATTGAGTGCAGGAGGATACTCCAGCACCGATTTTTCTAATTTACACATGGGAGGCGGTATGAATTTAAGAGGTTATACTGGCTATTACGCTATTGATCAAGATGGCAGTGGCAATCAATACTTGAATTACAAAGGAAGAAGTGCTGCATCGTTGAATATTGAAATTGACTTCGATAAATATTTTTCATTCATCAAACCTAAATACATAAGAGATTATATTCATTTTGATACCTATCTTTTTGCAGATGCAGGAATTATATCAAGAGGTGCCTTATCCCCAACTTCTATTTCATCATTTATTCCTACAAACGCTTGGAGTAAATTTAGATCAGACGCAGGCGTTGGTATGGCAATGACAATTAAAAAGTTTGGTCCTTTTGAAACTATTCCGCCATTTACGGTTCGTTTAGATATGCCTTTCTTCTTAAATTCGCCTCCATATGCTAAACCAGATTTTATTCAATTGAATCGTTGGGTAATCGGTGTAGGTCGTTCATTTTAATTCGTAATAAATTGTGTCCAAATGTTTTAGTTAATCTATTAAAATTCTTAATTTTTAATATACATTTGCAACGCTTTAAAATGAATTAGTAAACTAATCATTAAACATTAATCAGTAAACATTAATTAAAAATATGCCTTATTTATTTACATCTGAATCCGTTTCAGAAGGACATCCAGATAAAGTTGCCGATCAGATTTCTGACGCATTAATTGATAATTTTTTAGCCTACGATGCAAGCTCTAAAGTAGCTTGTGAAACCTTAGTGACTACAGGTCAAGTGGTTTTAGCGGGAGAGGTAAAATCAGAAGCCTATTTAGATGTGCAAGAAATTGCTAGAGGCGTTATTCGTGAAATCGGATACACCAAATCTGAATACATGTTTGAGGCAAACTCTTGTGGTATTTTATCTGCTATTCATGAGCAAAGTGCCGACATTAATCAAGGGGTTGATCGAAAAGTAAAAAAAGAAAGCTTTGAAACTAAAGCCAATGCACAAGGTGCAGGAGATCAAGGGATGATGTTTGGTTATGCCACTCGTGAAACAGAAAACTACATGCCACTAGCATTGGATTTGGCCCACAAAATATTAAAAGAATTGTCTAAAATTCGTCGTGCTGGTAAAGAACTAAAATACCTTCGCCCAGACGCTAAAAGTCAAGTTACGATTGAGTATGATGATAATAACAATCCGATTCGAATTGATACCATTGTAGTGTCTACACAACACGACGATTTTGGTAAGGATGCAATTATGTTGGCTAAAATTAAAAAAGACATCGTTGAAATTGTGATTCCTAGAGTGAAAAAACAATTGAAACCAGCTTTACAAAAATTATTCAACGATAAAATTACGTACCATATCAATCCAACAGGAAAATTCGTTATTGGTGGTCCTCACGGAGATACCGGTTTAACAGGTCGTAAAATCATCGTGGATACCTACGGAGGAAAAGGTGCGCATGGTGGTGGTGCGTTTTCTGGAAAAGATCCGAGTAAAGTAGATAGAAGCGCTGCGTATGCAACCCGACATATTGCTAAAAATTTAGTGGCTGCTGGTTTGTGTGACGAGGTTTTGGTGCAAGTATCGTATGCAATTGGTGTGGCAAAACCATGTGGATTGTTTTTAAATACTTACGGCACTTCAAAAGTGAAAATGAACGATGGCGAAATTGCTCGTATTGTAGAAAAAATATTCGACATGCGTCCTTATGCCATTGAGCAACGTTTAAAATTACGCAATCCTATTTACTCAGAAACGGCATCTTATGGACACATGGGACGCAAGAATGAAGTGGTTACAAAAATTTTCAACAAAGGCAAAAAGAATGAGTTGAAATTAAAAGTAGAGTTATTCACTTGGGAAAAATTAGATTATGTAGATGCCGTTAAAAAAGCATTCAAATTAAAATAAAAATAAAAAAGCGACTTTCGAGTCGCTTTTTTATTGCTAGTAATGTGAAATTGAAGCCATGTTAATAGTTACCTTTAGCTATGGTATCGAGGGCATTATAAAAACCTTCGCCATATTTTCTGATTAAAGGTTCTTTTAAAAATTCATACACTTTCACTTTTAATTTTTTACCAAGAGAACATGCAGCACTGCAAAGGCTTTCTCGAGGCTCATAATTTAAAGCCATAAAATTTTCGTTTTTAGTAACACGAATAGGGAAGAGGTGGCAAGAAATTGGTTTTTTAAAATCGGTCCGACCTTCATAATATGCTTTTTCAATTAAGCATTTTACAATCCCTTGTTCATCTTCATAGCCATAAACGCAAATGCCTCCATTGATAGCTGGTGTTACATAGCCAAAATATTCTTCCGTCGTATACGCACCTACTCGCTTAATTTCGGCTTTGGCTTCATCGCTTAGTTCGTGCTCGATTACTTTATATGCGGCTTTAATTTTTTTTAATTCATCTTTTTCTAAAGGAGCACCTGCATCGCCATCAACACAACAACCTCCTTTGCAACTGGTTAAATCGCATACAAACTCATCTTGTATAATTTCATCGCTGATTAATATATCGTCTATTATTATCATATTAA
>CANHJA010000186.1 GCA_947460795.1 Bacteroidota bacterium
ATGATTGTAGACGGCCCTTGTAAAACAGATACTATTTCAAAAACAATTTTAGTGTATCCTTTAGGAGTAAATGAAATGAACCAAAAATCTTCTGTTTCAGTTTATCCTAATCCTACATCCAGTGAATTAACTGTTGTTTCTATTAAAGATAAAATTGAAACTATTAAAATTTTCAATGTTTTTGGTGCAATAGTAAAAGATATTAAATTAAATACTTCTGTTAAAAATGCTACAGTTTCTGTAAAAGAATTACCAAGTGGTATGTATACAATTCAATTAAATGCGGGTAAAAAAATATCAATTTTAAAATTTAATAAACTTTAATTTTATACATTCTTTTTATAAAAAATGCCATCTGATTTCAGATGGCATTTTTGATTTGTAAACTTTTTTATCAATCTTGATGCAAGGCCAATAAAGGAATATGGCTATGATATGCCATTTCTTTTGACTGACTCTTATGAAATAAACTGGCAAAGAATGAATGTTTTTTAGGAAGCATAATTAGCATGTCTGCATGATGATCATTCACAAAAATATCAATTGCATGCTGCACGTTATCATCCACTATAAAATGAAATTCATGTTTAATATTATCTAACATATCATTTAAAATGATCAAATCATTTTGAGTATCTGGGGTGTAATTTTTATTATTATAATCAATATTTAAAATGTGCATATTTGCGTTGAATAATTTAGAAAATGCTTTCAATGCTACAATTGGGGTAGAGCTTAATACATTTTTTAAATCACAAGCAAAGCATAAATTTTCAATAGGCTTGAAAGTAGCATGTTTAGGTACAATAATTAATGGGAATTTTAACTCTGTCATTACATTGAGGGCATTACTGCCTATAATTTTATCCATCCCATCACCATCACCGCTAATGCCCATCACCATGCAAATAGGGCCTAAATCTTCACAAGTTGTTTTTAAACTTTCTAAAAATAAACCATACTCTACTTTTGTATGAAATGAAATTTTAGGATATTCAGTTTGAAGTTTTGTTACTTTTTCAATTAATTTTTGTTTCGCTCTTTGAGTTACTTCAGGTATAAAATCAAGATGGATTTGCTCAGTTACGTCGGGCGAGGTCATTTGTACCACATGGTATAAAATGAGGTCTAATTGGTAATGTTCTGCCATTGAAATAGCATAATTCAGGGCATTGTCTGCCACATTGGAGAAATCGGTTGGTACGAGTATTGTATTCATAAATTGTATTTTAATTATTACAAAGGTAGAGGCTATTTGCATTCAAAAAACTGATAATATTCATATTTATTATGAATGAATCCTTTCGTAATTTTGCATTTTAAAATAATCGTTGTATTTTTCAAAAAAATAATTTTATGGCTGAAGATAATATTATGTTAGAAAGTGTTCGTTACATGTTTGTCATTGATGATGATCCAGTACAAACAGAAATGATCAAAGATTATTTAAAGGAACGCTATATATTTGAAATGAAAACCTATGAAAATGGGGAAGATGCAATGGCTGATGTGAAAAAACTAAAGCCTGAAATCGTCGTTTTAGATTATCATTTAAGCTCGTCTGACGCGAATGCAAAAAATGGAGTTGAGGTATTAAAAGAAATAAAATTATTAAGTCCCGAAACGAAAGTGATTATGTTTTCTGGTCAAGATAATATCAATATTGCTTTAGATAGTATGCGAAACGGTGCGTATGATTATATTATTAAAGGAGAAACTGCTTTTAATAAAATGGAAACTACAGTAAATCGATTAGGTGAAATGCATAAACTTGCGGCCGTTAATATTGCTCAAAAAAGAACCATCACTTTTTTAGCTATTATTTTAATAATTGTTATTTTTATAGGTGTATTTTATTTGCTAAATGCAGAATACGTAGACAATATGTTGCGATAAAAAAATTATCACCTTTATAAAAAAAGTAGAATCAATTGATTCTACTTTTTTGTTTTAATGAGTTTGTCTGAGATAATCGATTTGTACTTTGAACTTACCATTAATTTTTTAAATATTTTTTCAGCCTTTTTTTCTCTGCCCATTTTTTGGTACGACATAGCCATGTAATATTCAATATCTTCTTGTTTCGATGCATTTGCATCTTCTAATGCAATTTCTAAATAGTTAATTGCATTCCTATAATCTGCTTTGTTATAGCATTTTACACCATTTTCAAAATTATTGACAGCAATAGGTGTAAACTGTAAATTGTTACTGTTATTATAGCTATTATAATTATTATTATCTGATGAGTAGTTTAATTGATTCGCAGCATTGTTTTGAATTTGTGGAACATTTTTTTTAGTAGACATACCCACAACACTTGTTCTTCTCTTAATCGCTAAATCTTTTTCTTGCAATGATTCTGCTTCAGCTTTGCTTTCTTTTTGTGCAAAATTATCGTGGTAATTTTGAGATTCTATTAAAGGTTCAGGCTCAATTTTAGGTTGTTTAATAGCATCTTCACTAATATTGGTGTTTGTTTCAGCAACTTTTTCTTGAACTACTTGGGAAACCATTTTTTTTGCAAGGTCTATTTTGGGGCCTTGCGGGGCAGGTTTTTCATCCAATTTTTCTATTTCTTTTTCAGGCACTCTTATTTGAACGATTTCCGTATTTTTTGGGGTGGAAGTTTCCGTATAAGTAGTTTGAGTAGGAATTGATTTAGGCTCCTCGTTTTTGGCTAAATTATGGCTTTGATGGTGCATGAAAGAATAAACCGAATATCCGCCTAAGCCGAATAACAACAAGATACTTGCAGCAACCAGCCATCTGTTTTTAGCAGATGAAATAGTTAATTTAGTAGCTTCAGTATTAGTATTTTTGATAGCAGCAAATTCAATTTGGGATTGAATGAGTGTGGGTTTAATTTCTTCAAGAATGGTTTGCATTTGGGTTACTTCGGTATCCATTAACCCATCTATCGCATCGCTGCAAAACGGACAATCGTTTAAATGATTTTCAACTAAATATACTTCTTCTCTATCCAGTTTTTGCTGAATATAGTGGACTAATTGTTGCCTAGATAAGCAATTAGTCAATGAAAATATGTTGTTTAAATCACTCATTATTTTTGTAAAGATTCATTCATTTTTTGTTTTAAATTCCGTTTCCCATTTTGAATAAAACTTTTTACTTGCATAAAGTTAAATCCTGTTTCTTGCATTATTTCGATGTAAGTCTTTTTTTCTAAGTAAAACATTTCCACACACTGTCTTTGCTCCTTGTTCAAATCTTTCATCGCATCCTCCATTTTAGTTAACTGAATCTCTTTTTCTACAGTAAGATGTAATTCATCTACAAATTCCATACTGTTTTCAGAAAAAATATCTACCGATATTGTTTGGTGATGATTGCTCCTTAATATCATTAAACAATGGTTTTGAGCCACTCGATACAACCATGCTTTAAAAACTTGAACGTCATGCCGTGGTAAATCACTTATTAATTTCTCAAATATTTGCATGGTAGCATCTTTTGCATTGTCTGTATCTTTTAAATACTTCATGCAAACCCCATACACTAAATGCGAATATCGTTCATACAATTGCCCAAATGCCTCCGTACTTTTTGAAGTACGATACATATCGACTAATGCTTCATCGCTGCTATTTTTTAATTGAGAATTCACTTATGAGAAGTAACGAAAATAAAACAAAATACGTATTCAACTTTATTTTTTTTATGATCAAATGCATTTAAGTAATACATTCAAATTGTTTATTCTTTTTTGATTTTTATTTTTTTACAAGGATTCAATATGTGTATCTGACATTTTTATTGTTTAAACCTTGAAAATGCAGTGCTGTACAGAAATTTAATTATTCGGTAATGTGAAGTTCATATTTTGGTAATATTGAATTATTTCTTTTGTAGTATAAAGTTAACACATGTTATACATTCACTCATTTAGTGCAATTGAACAAGAATTATTTCAGTTTATAAAAAATGCTGACAAAAAAGTTACTCAATTAAATGCTGGTCAGCTTTTTGATTTAGACTATTTAGAGCGTCAAATGTATGTTTCGCCTACAAAAACACTCTTGTATTCATTTTTAGAATATAGAAAATATTCCTATTTAAATTCTTTTCAAAGTGAAGTAAAAAACATGGAATTATTAATAACTTTTGCAAAAAAGAATCAATTTAAAAATATTATTCTACTTTCATATCCAGGTGTTTATATCAATTCAGACAATTTATTTTTACAACATAAAGCCGAAATTGAAAACTTAGTGGCAAAGTCTGAAATTCCATTCACTATTTTGTCTGCTCAATCAATTTTTTCACCTGAAACGATGAAATGCAGCTTACAAACCTTGTTTTACAATGAGGCTGAATCACAATATATCATTCCTAAAAAGAATTCTCAAATAGTATATAGCACTTCCATTGAAAATTTAGCAGAAATTATTTTAAATGTTAGTCCTACAGCGTATTATAATAGCTATGATATTATGGACTCGGTATATGAGTTGAAAGATTATTTAAAAGCGTTGAATCCTGAAATTCATGTTGATAGAGTCTCTCCTTTATATTTAAACTTCAGAAGTTTTTTTGGAAATTATTTATCTCCAACCATGTTGGATTTGTTTTTAAGGCCTAC
>CANHJA010000187.1 GCA_947460795.1 Bacteroidota bacterium
AAATTCTTACCATGTCATCGTCTTTGTATTGTGCAAACGCAGTGTTTCCTAAAGAAATCATTGCGAATATAGCGACAAGATTGAATATTACTTTTCTCATACTGCTTTTATTCTATTTTTGAAATACAATGATAATGAATTCATTTCATTCACACAATTTTTTTTTTAATTTTTTAGATAAAGTTGACGGATTATTAAAAAATAATAGACGAAATCATAATTTTATGCTGATTTATGATGAATTGCAGCATTTTTAAATTCATTGAGCTTCAATTAACAATAAACGGCAATCTTTTGCATTCCAACTGAACTTTAGCTTTAAAAAAAATGGTCGTAATATTTTTATTACGACCATTCTTCTATTTGTATACTAAAATATTAAGCATTCGCTAAATCAAACTTGCCATTTGGCAAACCGAATTGTTTCAATATTCTGTAATGAGATTTTAATGCACCAAAATAGGTCGGATTATTGTTGTACATAATTCCATACTCTTTAGCTGTTTCTTCAACAATATGTGCAATTTTAGGATAATGAATATGGCATATATCTGGAAAAATATGATGTTCAATTTGATGAGTTAAACCACCCGTATACCAAGTAAGGAATTTACTTCCATGGCCAAAATCAGCTGTAGTTTGTAGTTGGTGAATTGCCCACTCATTTTCAATGTTCCCTGCATCATTTGGCAAAGGAAATTCGGCATGTTCTACCACATGAGCCAATTGAAAAATAGTTGACAATACAAAGCCTGTAATGGCGTGCATTATTAAAAAACCAGCAATGATAATTCCTGGAGTATATCCTAAAAATCCAATTGGAATAATCAACATGTATATCCAGTAAACTAGTTTACTAACTATTAATTTAAGTAAATCCATTGCTTTTTGGGTTTTAGTTCCTTTGTTTACTCCATTTTGAGAATAGTTGTAAAATTGTTTAAAATCTTTAATAAATACCCAACTTAATGTAGCTAAGCAATAAGCTGCGAATGCATAAATGTGCTGAAATCGTTGTGCTGGGTGAAACTTAAAATGAGGAGACCAACGCATTTTTAGACGTTGAGAGATATCTTCATCTACATGCGTAATATTTGTGTACGTATGGTGTAAAATATTGTGTTGCAAACGCCAGTTAACATCAAATCCGCCAATAAAATTCAAGGTGATCCCTAAAACTTTATTTACCATTTTATTATTGCTATAAGCGCCATGATTGGCATCGTGCATAACACTCATTCCAACTCCAGCCGCACCAAAACCTGATATGATATAGCATATCATTAATATCCAAGTTGGCAAAGGACTAAAAACATATAAGCAAATGATAGGAACCAAATACATGCTAATCATTGCAATGGTTTTAAGCTTCATTTTTAAATTAGCCGATTTGTCAATGTTGTTGTCAATAAAATACTGATCAACTCTAGCTTTTAATGTTTTTAGAAATTGTGTTTTTTCTTTATTTACGAATTTAACTCTTTTTAGTTGTTCCATACCAGACAAAAATAAGGATTTATTAATATGTTTTTAATAGTATTTTGTTATAAGCTAGTAGGATTAAGGTGAGTTTTATCATTTTATAGATAAAAATATTTACAATATCTATCAAGAATATAAAAAGCTATCTAAAATTTAGATAGCTTTTCATTTAAGTTGTTGATGATAATTATTTTTTAGGAAGAGCTGCTGCTTCTTTAATCCCTAATTTTGTTTTTACTTCTCCAATAATGTTATCTGAAGGCAATGCATAAATAATTGAGCCGGCAGAAACATCTAAAATGTAACTGTAGTTTTTTTCTTTAGCTACATCTTGAATCGCTTTATCTGCTTTTTCTGTTATTGGTTTTAATAATTCTTGTCCTTTTGCTGCAATTTTTTCTTCTGCTGTTTGTTGAAAAGTTTGCATTCTTGCTTGTAAATCGCTTAATTCTTTTTCTTTCACCTGTCTAATTTCATCAGATGTAGTTTTAGCTGTTGCTTCATATGCCTTATACTTTGTTTCCATTTCTTTTTGCATAGCAGTTAATTGGTCTACAAACGTTTTTTTATAAGCTTCTACATCCGCTGTATACTTTTTGTATTCAGGCATAGTGCTAATTAATTCTTCTGAGTTAATGTATCCAATTTTTTGTTGAGCAAACGTTACCGATGAAGTTAAGATGAATGCTAAAGCGATAATTAATTTTTTCATTTATATTTTATTGTTTTTGTCTTGTTTGTTAAAAAAGATTTCAAATATACTGTTTTTCTATTGAAGAGTTCTTTACTTTATTTTGATTTTGGAACGCTTACACCTAAATCTTTCAGCACATCGTCACTTTTATCTATTTTATTGTCTGAGTAAAATACACTCAAGTCTGCCGACTTATCAAAAATAATGTCATACCCTTTTGAAGTTGCTAATTTTTGAATGGAGTTGTATACTTTATCTTGTACTGGTTTTACTAATTCCTGACGGCGTTTAAATAAATCACCTTCAAAACCAAAGCGTTTTTTTTGCAACTCTTTCGCTTCTTTTTCTTTTTTAATAATTTCATCTTCTCTCTTCTTTTTCATGTCATCACTTAACATCACTTGCTCCGCTTGATAACTTTTGTACATTCTGTCTACATCTAAAAGTTTTGCATCAATATCTTTTTGCCATTGAGCCGATACTTCATCTAATTTTGTTTGTGCTTGTTTGTATTCAGGCAAATTTTCTAAAATATATTTAGAATCAACTACACAATAGCGTTGTGCTTGAACTTGATACGATGCAATAAATAAGATTGCAATTACAATTATTTTTTTCATTTTAATTAATATTTTATTATTGACTACAAAGAACGAGATAAAGTTTGAAATGTAAATATTCTTTAACGATTATTTATCTATTCAGGCTCAAAGCCTAACATGAAACTAATTTTAGTTGCTTGCCCAAATTTAGTACCTGGCGTTAATCTGTCTACACCCAATCCATAATCCAATCCCAATAAACCGAACATTGGTAAAAATATACGCACCCCTAAACCAACCGATCTTTTTAATTGAAAGGGATTAAAACTCTTGAAATTATCCCAAGCATTGGCTGCGTCAAAAAATGCCAATCCATAAATTGTGGAAGAAGGATTTAATGAAAAAGGATAACGCAATTCTGCTTGGTATTTATTAAAAATAGCCGCGCCATTGGTGGTGTTAGAATAGATTTCATATCCTCTTTGAGCAATAATATCTCTACCATATACTGTAAAGCCAGAAAGTCCATCACCACCCACTTGGAATCGTTCAAAAGGAGATTGTACATTTTTATTGTAATATGCTAAGTAACCATGTTTAGTGGCTAATTTTAATATTAAATTTCCTTTAATTCGTTGATACCATTCTGCAGTAAAACGATATTTATGGTATTCTATCCACTTGTATTTTTCAGCACTAGGTACTGTTGAATAATCTTTGCCGCTTAAAAGTGAATATGGTGCCGTTAGTTGCAAACTCATAGAGATATTTGAACCGCTTCTAGGATACAATGGTTGATCAATTGAATATCGTCCTAAATTGATTTTTAAGCTTAAGTTATTTGCTTCTCCATTCTTAAAATCTGAAAAGAAAGTATAGTTATTAATTTTATACAATTGATAGTTTAAACCATACGATAAAATAAAATAATCATCTGGCCATTTCAATTGTTTACTCATTGTAGCTCCTGCACCTAAAGTGGTCATGTGACCTGTTGTAGTTGCAAATTGGCTTCCAGCTGCAAAGTACGTTCTGTATAAACTTACAGACAATGAATTTGGTTTTTTTCCTCCTAACCAGGGCTCTGTAAAGCTTGCATTTACTGAATTATATTGTCTTCCATTTGCTTGCCCCCTGATTGATAATTTTTGACCATCACCCATTGGCAATGGATCCCAGTTTTTTATTTTTCCTATATTTTTTAAAGCGAAATTATTAAACGAAACGCCTAATGTGCCGGTCACACCTAAACCACCGCCAAAGCCAGCTTGAAGCTCTAATTGATCCGCTGATTTTTCTGTTAAGGTATAATCAATATCTACTGTTCCATCATTGTGAGGAGTTGGCTGTATGCCAATTTTTTCCGCATCAAAAAATCCTAAATTAGCAATTTGTCTTTGCGAACGAATGATATCAGCTCTCGAAAATTTACTCCCTGGATAGGTTCTTAATTCTCTTCTAATAACATGTTCATGCGTTTTGTCATTGCCCGCAATATTGACATTTCTGATTGTGTATTGCTCACCTTCAATCACTTTTACTTCAAAATTGATGGTATCTTCTGTAATTGATTTTTCTACAAGATCTGTATTGAAAGCCAAATACCCATCATCTAAATATAAAGAACTGATATCATCTGCCTCCTGAGTAGGAATTTTGCCTAATCGTTTTTGCAATAATTCGTTGTTGTAAATATCTCCTTTTTTGATACCCGTATGCTTCGTCAATTGTTCATTCGTGTATTTTGTATTCCCCTTCCATTCTATCTCACCAAAATAATATCGCTTACCTTCTTTTACTTTTACATCTATGTTAAGATGCCCGTTTTGTGCAGCATAAAATGTATCTTTTTCAATGGCAGCATCTCTGTAACCTATTGAA
>CANHJA010000188.1 GCA_947460795.1 Bacteroidota bacterium
AAAATCAATTCCATTACAGAATTAGAAAGTTTATTAAGAAGACTCGTAAAGCCAAGTGTTGCGACAGCATCATAAATCTTACCAACAGCAAGGATCATACTTTACATTATCTTTTTAAAAAGAATTTTTTAGAAAATTATTTTCTACAGTAGAAATAGAAAACTACCAAGATATATTCTTTTTTAAATCGATCATAAATAAGCATCTTCTCTCATTCACTATCCATTAAATCGGTCAATAATTTATTTGGCACAACATTTTTTTCATTACTTTTACCCAATGAAAATTGCGATCATCGGATACGGAAAAATGGGTAAAGCCATTGAAGAAATTGCCATTAATAAAGGACATGAAATTATTCTAAAAATAAACTCTCAAAACCTAGCAGAATTTACAAAAGAGAATATACAAAAAGCAGATGTTTGTATAGAGTTTACGACCCCGCACACCGCATTTGAAAACGTAAAAAAATGTTTAGAAGCAGGAATCCCCACAGTTTGTGGAAGTACCGCTTGGCTTGAAAAATTAGAGGACGCAAAACAAATAGCAATTGATAACCATGCAGCGTTTTTATATGCCAGCAATTTTAGTATTGGGGTGAATTTGTTTTTTAAAATTAATAAAATGGTGGCAGCCATCATGGAAAAACATCCCGAATACCGAGTTGCAATGGAAGAAATTCATCACACACATAAAAAAGATGCTCCCAGTGGAACAGCGGTTACCCTAGCCGAAGGGATTCTAGAAAACTATGCAGCTAAAAATAAATGGGTAAATGAAGCGACTACTCAAAAAAACGAATTAAGTATTATTTCTAAACGCATTGACCCTGCACCTGGCACACATACTGTTTTTTATCAATCTGAAATTGATGAAATCAGTATCAATCACACAGCACATAGTCGAATTGGATTTGCCAGTGGATCAGTTTTGGCAGCAGAATTTCTTCACACTAAAAAAGGAATATTTACGATGAATGATGTGTTGAATTTATAAATTTATTCTTCACAATAATTTAGAATGGCATCAATTTCTTCATTTGATAAATTGGGGAAATTCGTCATGACAACCCCACCATTATTTTTAAATACGTTTAATGCATATTCATCTCCTGAAGCAATTACTTTAGTAGAATTATGAACAAAATCATATATCCATTGTTTATTAGGCACTCTTGCTAAAACTCCTTTTAATGCCGGACCAGTCATGGGTTTGGTAGGATGATGACATGATGCGCAATTGGCTTGAAATAAATTCTTTCCATCAATTGCCAACGTTGAATTTGCAGGAGTTGATTGTTGATTTTTTTCGTTTTTAGACTCATTGGCACATGCAAAAAAAGTGATACAAAGAATCGCTGTAAAAATTATTTTTCTCATTTTTTATTTTTTATACATAAATTACTTGCTAAAACACAATGATTTTTTTTCTAAAATGTATCTCAAATTATGATGTCAGAATGTAGTGATAAATTTATCACAACATTCCTAAAACCATTTTCACTCGTTCAAAAGTACTTTCTTTACCAATCATTTCAGCAATTTCAAATACTCCTGGGCCAAATTTGCCCCCTACCAACATAATTCTAAATGGCATTTGTAATTCGCCCATTTTAATGTTTTTTGCTGTAGCCAATTCTTTAAAAATTGTTTCTAATTCAACTGCATTCCAATTTGTACTAGCAGCACATTGACTCATTAATTCATTAAAGAAAGCCGTTTTATCTTCATTCCATTTTGGCTTAATAGCATCGGTATCAAAAGAAGTTGGCGTTTCAAAAAAGTAAACCGATTGAGTGTAAAAATCATTCAACAAAGTGCATCTATCTTTTACCGCTCCTATTACTTTTAGTAAATAAGCA
Organism: Bacteroidota bacterium; assembly: GCA_947460795.1. Taxonomy (GTDB): domain Bacteria; phylum Bacteroidota; class Bacteroidia; order Chitinophagales; family Chitinophagaceae; genus OLB11. The sequence goes on from CANHJA010000188.1 coordinate 1,862, forward strand.
TCATCCTTAATGACAATCCCTTTTGCTTGTAAAATTGGTTTTACCAACATCATGCATCGGTCGTCTGAAATTGTTTTAACCCACTCATGATTAAACCATTTAGCTTTTTCATAATCAAATTTTGCACCGCCTTTATGCACTCTTTCCATAGAAAAAATGGAGATCAATTCATCTTTCGAAAAAAGTTCTTTTTCTTCGCCACTGTGCCAGCCTAGCATGGCCAATAAATTGATAAATGCCTCTGGTAAAAAACCAATTTCTTTAAATCCAATAGTGGTCTCATTCGTTTTAGGATCAAACCAATTCATTGCAAATACAGGAAAACCAAGACGATCGCCATCCCGTTTACTTAATTTTCCATTGCCATCTGGCTTCAATATCAATGGCAAGTGAGCCCATTGAGGCATGTCGTTTTTCCATCCTAAATAATCCCATAATTTAATGTGTACTGGCGCACTTGGCAACCACTCTTCACCTCGAAATGCATGTGTAATTTTCATTAAATAATCATCCACTACAACTGCCAAATGATAGGTTGGCATACCATCTCCTTTTAATAATACTTTGTCATCAACTAAATTAGAATCATTATTAATTTCACCGCGAATCATATCAGTAAACGAAATTGTTTCATTTGATGGCATTTTAATGCGCACAACAAAAGGCGTATTTTTTGCCAATAAATCATTCACTTCTTCTGCAGAAAGTGTTAATGAATTTTTCATTTGCATGCGAGTGCTGTGGTCATATTGTGGTGACGGATTTTTTTCTGATTTCAAATCCGTTCTCATTTTTTCCAAATCTTCAGGTGTATCAAAAGCATAATAAGCATGCCCATTTTCTATCAATTGCAGGGCATATTGTTTATACATGGGCTTACGCTCACTTTGTCTGTAAGGAGCATACGGACCACTTTTTAATGGGCTTTCATCTGGCGAAATGCCACACCAATCCAAACAATCTAAAATATATTTTTCGGCACCTTCTACGTAACGAGTTTGGTCTGTATCTTCTACCCGTAATACAAAAGTACCTGCATGTTTTTTTGCATATAAATAGCTATATAAAGCTGTTCTAACTCCTCCTAAATGCAAGCCACCTGTTGGACTTGGCGCAAATCTTGTTCTTACTTCTTTGTTCATATGGTGGCAAAGATAAGGAAACAAAATTCGATTTTCGAGCTGCTTATGAAGTCAGTTTGGCAACAGCCAAAAACACTTTTGATAAGAATCCTATGAATGATTCTTTAGAGTATTATAGTAAAAAATAGAGCCTATTTTTATAAGAGAGAGAGGAAAATTAAGCTAACTGACTCCACGCAATTATCCCTCCTTCTAAATTTACTGTATTGGTGAAACCAAATTGTTGTTCGAGCATCATACACGCTTGCATGCTTCTCATGCCGCTTCTACAATGAATAATCACTTCTTTATTTTTCCAATCTTCAATTTCGTCGATTTGTCCATTCATTACTTGACCTAATGGTATTAATTTGGCTCCCATATTTATTTCAGCATATTCAGCAGGCTCTCTAACATCTAAAATATATAATTGTTCACCAGCATCTACTCTTTTTTGTAATTCGATAGCAGAAATTTTATTCATTTTTTAATCTTTATTAATTTTTTGATACGTTTTATTATTTTGTTCATCTGTCAACTCTATTAGGTAAAATCCTTTTTGAATTTCAGACAAATCAACTTGATTATTTTCTATTTTTTTATTTAATATCAATTGACCAGAAATGGAAAATAACTTTATATTTTTTATGTTGTATTTTGATTCAAAGTAAAGTGAATGCTGAACAGGATTGGGGAATAATTTTAAATTATTATTTTTAAATTCTGTATTAAAAGTATTCGAAGGCGTAAATGCTTGGCCTACAATAGGTCGAATCATTACACAACCTGGCGTTAAAGAATTAGCCCAAGTTCCATCAATATTGTAACTTAATTTTTGAATATTGGTATTATTATTTACATCTAAACCATAGTAAATGCTATCGCTTCCAAAGTTTGCTGGCTGTGTAATACCAATGTAATATTTACCAGCATTTAATAAAATAGGCGTATCAAATGCATAGCTTGTAAATCCATTCATAACATTTTCGTACATCAAAGAATTCAAATCTTTTTGCATAATTATTGAATCATTTAAGCCATTGCCTGCAAGGGTTTTATAAAGCACCATGCTAAATAATTTCCCTGCGCCTGTTGGCAATTGAGGGCCAAAATTAACCATCATCCCTCTTAATGAATCTGTTTCATTGAGTGTAAACTCCAAGGCTGTTTTAGCTGCAAAATTAAATGCGGGCATTAAAAAATAGGACTTCTCTGCACTTCCATCATCGTATGCAAAATAATTATCAAAAACTATTTGATTGGTAATGGTATCATTTTCCTGACGATCTGTTACATTCACTCGATTATAATAGTATTTATTCTGAATAATCGTTTTACCATAATTACTGGGTGGGACATAAGTCACATTATAGGTATTGAAATTGTAGCTGGCATTTGAATATGCATTGGCTACAGAAGCAGGTAATGTGGCTGTATTTAAACTAGTTGCTGATTGCAGTTCTGTAGTGATGCATTTCAACGATATATTTTGATTGCTCGCATACAAATTTTGAAGATATGCGGTGTGACTACCTGATTTTTCGTTGGCTTGATTTGCTA
>CANHJA010000189.1 GCA_947460795.1 Bacteroidota bacterium
AAAGTGAACATCAAATTGAGTTAGATCGAGTTTATACCGGTAAAATGTTGTTTGGAATTTTTGATTTAATAGAAAAAAATAGCTTTCAAGAAGACACTAAAATACTAGCGATTCACACCGGCGGATTGCAGGGGAATAGAACTTTGATTGGTTGATTTTTTAGCAAAATGTTTTGAATTAAATGATATACCTTCGCTCTCGTTAAAATTATTACGTGAAATTTTCATCCATTCTAGCAATTATTTTATTTAGTACCCTATTTGCAAATGCGCAGGTGTCCCAAGCACCACAGGCGCCTCAATTGCCAGCCATGCAAGTAGTAATGGAAGATGCTGTAAATACGCTATCTTGGAATTCTCAATATCACGGAATAAAATCAATTGCTATTCAACGATTCTCAGACAGTTTAAATAATTTTGAAACCATTGGCATAGTAGAAAAGCCTAATATAGGATTGCATTCTTACACCGATAAACAACCATTGAGTGGGATTAATAGCTATCGATTATGTATAGTATTTGCCGGGGATTTGGAGTGGTATAGTAATATGTACAAAGTAATTACCCCAAACAAAGCAGTGAGCAATTCAATTGAAGTGCCATTATTGTTTAAAAATAAAACTTCGGTTTCATCCCCTGCGCCTAAACCTGCTGAATTTATTTATACTCCGTCTGCCAGAATTTACACGAATGCTACAACCAAACACATTCATATTAATTTAGAAGATGCATTGTCAAAAAAATATTCTATTCGTTTTTTTGATCCTTCTAAAAATGAAATTCTTCGAATATCTCGAGTGATTAAAACCAAATTAATATTAGATAAAAATAATTTTAATTCGAAGGGGACTTATAGTTTTCAACTTTTTGACGGAAGCATTTTAACAGAAACCGGCTATATAACGGTCTATTAATTATTCTATTCTTGATTGGTTTAAGATGTATGATTAAATGATTTCACAAAAATCCAACTTATATATATCAATGATTTCGCTCGCATATTGCTCTGTAAAATATATTTTTGGAGCGTATCTTCCAAATACAGGGAATTTAGATTTATCGCCTATTTCTTTTGATTTATAACTGTATCCAGCTACATATAATTCAGGTACGGCCTTAATTCTTATTTTATATATTTTTCGATGGGTGGCATTCGTAAACCAATCAATGATCGGTCTCATTTCATAGGCCAAGTCGTTTTGTAATTTAATTCTATACAACTCTTTTCCTTTGTCATAATGATCGGTAAATATTAAGTGGAAATTATGAACATAGCAAGCTAAACAATAATCATCCTTAATGATAGCTGGGGTTTCAATGTCTCCAATAATTTCAATATCAATTCCCAATTGTTGCCAAAATTTTGCTAATCGGTAATTTCTTTTTTGAATTGTTTTTTTTAAATCTGGGTCTAGTTGGCGCTTTATAGTGGTTCTTTCTATGGACATATTTGTTATTTGCTGAAAGGTAGTAAATAATTCATTTCTACCCTCAAAGATGGCTTGATATTTTTAAAATACGAGCTGTATGATCCATGCACACAAATACGCGATGACGCCCATAAATGCAAATTGAATGAGTGGGTATTTCCATGAACCGGTTTCTTTTTTTACAATTGCCATCGTGCTCATGCATTGCATGGCAAATGCATAAAATAGCAAAAGAGACAAGCCTGTTTTGAGCGTGTATACTTTTTTTCCGAATGCATCAACGGCCGAATTCATTTTTTGTATAAGTGTTTTTTCGTTCTCTTCATCTACACTGTAAAGAGTTGCCATGGTGCCCACAAACACTTCCCTTGCTGCAAATGAAGTAACTAAGGCGATGCCTATTTTCCAATCGAAGCCAAGGGGTTTTATAACCGGCTCAATGGCTTTCCCAAAATGGCCAGCATATGAATTTTCTAAATTGCTCTCACCAATCCATTTATTTTTAGAAGGACCATAGGATGATAATCCCCACAGTATTATAGAAATAAATAAGATGATTTTACCCGCATCAAATACGAAGACTTTTGCTTTTTGGATCATTGTAATGGCTACATTATTCCATCGCGGCATTCTATAAACAGGGAGTTCCATCAAAAATATACTTCGCTCTTTTACCTTGATAATTAAGTTTAAAACATACGCCGTTAATAATGACATCAGAAATCCTAATAAATACAACAGCATCATAACCAAGCCTTGCAAACTTAAAAAACCGAGTAAAAATTTATTAGGAATGACCAACGAGATAAGCACCGTATACACCGGCAAACGGGCGCTGCAGCTCATAAATGGAGTAATTAAAATGGTGATTAATTTTTCTTTTTTATTTTCAATGGTACGGGCAGCCATAATTGCAGGAACTGCGCACGCTACCGCACTAATTAATGGCATAATGGATTTTCCATTGAGGCCTACACTGCGCATTAATCTATCCGATAAAAAACTGATGCGAGACATATACCCTGTGTCTTCTAGAATGGTAATGAGCCCAAATAAAATCATGATTTGAGGTATGAAAACCACAATACCATTGATACCTGCTAATATTCCATTGACAAATAAATCGGTTAAAAAACCAGCGGGCAGACTTGTTTTTAAAAAAGATATTAATTGCCCGAAAACAAAATCAATCCACTCCATGGGATATTGAGAAACCCAAAATACACTTTGAAACAACAAAAAAAGAATCAGTAATAAAATCAAATTTCCATACACAGGATGCAATAAAATTTCATCTGCTTTGCGGCTAATTAATTCTTTTTTTAGTGGATCGCTTTCTACCACACAAACCTGCATTATTTTTTTGATGTGCGCATATCGTTTCAATGTTTCTTCGGCTTGTATTTTCGATTTATTGAAATTAATTTTCTCCAAATCAGCCTTCAACCCTTTTTTTGTCTCCTCCGAAATGATGGAGAGTTTATGAAATGCGGATGCAAAATGAATGGCAGCATAATCGCTGCTCGTTTGTTTATATTTATGAACTGTTTTTACAGTTTCTAGAAATAAATGATCGCTTTCAACAAAATCCCTCGAAGGTGCTCTGTACTGATTGGAAATGGTAGCGGCAATTTGTTTTTTGATTTCTTGCGTGCCTTTTTTGTTTCTTGGATTAATGGCGATAACAGGAAGTCCTAATTCTCTTGCCAAGCCATTGATGTCAATTTGAATGCCCTTTTGCTTGGCAATATCCAACATGGTGAGTGCTACAATAATCGGTTTTTTTAAATCCATTATTTGAGAGCAAAACAACAAATTGCGTTTTAAATTAGAGGCATCCACCACCACAATAATCCCATCAATTTTTACGGCTTCGTCATCGTCAAAAAGTACATCGAATGTTACAATTTCATCGTCGCTTTTAGGGTACAGACTGTAGGTGCCGGGCAAGTCGATTAGATTTGCCACCAATGAATCGGAAATGGCAAAACGCCCAGTTTTTTTATCGACGGTAACTCCTGGAAAGTTGCCTACTTTTTGGTTTAAACCCGTCAGCGCATTAAAAAGAGAACTCTTTCCACAATTAGGGTTGCCCACTAAAGCTATATTTTTAAATCGCTTTTCCAAAACTTTTTCGAATCGTACAAAAGTAAACCCAAAAGCAATACGTTCGTTGAGTAATGAGGAAAAATATCGGCAATGAATTGCAAAAGGCAGCAAGCCATATTGGATATTCTACTGTCATTTGCTGTCAATCAAGATGTCTTTAGGTGTTGTATTTCATGTAAAGTGTAAATTTTTACCTAAACAAGATAAGGCTTTATCCATCTTAATTAAATTTTTATCTTCATTCGGTAAACAATTACCTAGATTGAATAATCTTTTGTCTTTATGAGATAATATTTTAGTGAAGGAGAATAAAAATATACCTTAGCAATGCAAAATTTTACTTCAATGAGGTAAAGTTTTAACTTTATTGATGGAAAATTAGGGGTATTTTCGATATCCATATGAAAAAGAATAACCAAAATCAGCCAAATCCATTGCCCAATTTGGGCAGAGCCCTCAAATTGCATTTAAAAGAAAGTAAAACGACGCCTACAAAGTTGGGCGCATTGCTTAACAGAAGCAGCTCCAATGTATCTCAATACTTGAAACGAGAGAGCTTTCAAACTCAAATTTTATGGGATATAAGCCATGCCTTGCAATATAATTTTTTTGCCGACCTAGCAGCCCAACTCCCCGAGCATTTTGCCCAACATGCCAATGCCCAAACACAAAAAATGAAAGCCCTTACTACCGAAAATGAACTCCTCAAAAGAGATGTTGCTTTGTTGCAAAAAGTGTTGGTTATCAGAGGATAACGCAAACAAAATGAAGCGTTTGCGCTCTTTTTTTTAAATAAATTATTATATTTATTTCTTTAAACTATCGGTTGACATCTCACCAAACGATATAAAAGTTTGGTGAGAAACCAGCCTATAGAAAAAACATATTAACTACACCAGCGAAGCCGAAAGCTGCAAAATTGAAATGTAGGCAAAAAATAAAAATTATGAACAAGTTCCATTTATGTAAATCGCTCTTCCTTTTGTTTTTCTTTGGATTA
>CANHJA010000190.1 GCA_947460795.1 Bacteroidota bacterium
AACCTCTGGTTGCGTTGGGCTGCTCTATTGCACGACATTGGAAAACCAGCCACAAAACGTTTTGAGAAAGGCCATGGCTGGACGTTTCATAACCATGAATGGATTGGAAGCAAAATGGTACCCGGCATTTTTAAAAAATTAAAACTGCCGTTGAATGAAAAAATGAAATATGTTCAAAAGCTCGTTCAATTGCATCATCGGCCCGTAAGCCTAACAAAAGACAGCATTACCGACAGTGCCATTCGAAGATTATTATTTGATGCGGGAGAAGAAATTGATGATTTAATGTTGCTTTGTAATGCCGACATCACTTCCAAAAATCAAGAAAAAGTTAAACGCTTCAGAGAAAATTTTAACCTGGTTGCAGACCGCATGAAAACGGTTGAAGAGCAAGACCAAATAAGAAATTGGCAACCGCCTATTTCTGGAGAGTTAATTATGCAAACCTTTAATTTATCCCCCTCAAAAATAGTTGGCGAAATAAAAGATGCAGTTAGAGAAGCTATTTTAGACGGGATCATCAAAAACGATTACGATGAAGCCTATCAATTTATGATTCATAAAGCAAATGAATTAAATATAAAAGCTATTTAGTATGTTTGCTTTCAAGAAAAAATAATATGTCTTTATTAAAATTTACGATAAGCTGGGACGAAGATAATGCAACCTTCAGAGATGTTGAAGTGCTTACAAATCAAAGTTTTCATGACTTACATACTTGTATCAAAACAGCTTTCCAATTTCCGGAAACCATGGAAGCTTCTTTTTTTATGACCGATAATTTTATTCATAAAGGAAAAGAAATTTCATCTACAGTAGAAAAAAATTTACGCGACGCTCCTGCATTAAGCATGAGAAAAACGCCTATTGGCGCATTAATGAATGATCCCCACCAACAATTTATTTATGAGTGTGTGCATCCTAAAAATTGGACCTTGCATTTAGAAGTTATTTCCCTGAAAGAATTTTTAATGGACTCCGATCAATTTCCTCGGGTAACAAAAAGTGAAGGCATTTCACCGAGCCAGTTTGGTATTTTAGGCAAAGAAAAAGATGCCGTGATGGAAACGCTTGAAATATATGATTTAGCTGGCGACGCTGATGGATATGGAGATGAAGGAGAGGATGAGGTAATAAGCGATGAAGACATGGGCAATTTTACAGAAGATTTATAATTTGACCCATTGAAAAAAATCATTGTAATTGCGGGACCTACTGCCAGTGGCAAAACGGATTTAGCCATTCAGTTAGCACAATATTTTAATACCGAAATTCTGTCGGCAGATAGCAGACAATGTTATCAAGAATTAGGCGTAGCTGTTGCAAAACCCAATGAAGCGCAATTGCAATCTGTGAAACATCATTTTATAAATTCCCACAGCATTTATGACGAAGTATCGGCAGGAGAATATGAGCGTTTTGGACTCGCCGTTTTAGATGAAATTTTTACTAAAAATGATACTGCTATTTTAGTGGGAGGTACTGGTTTATACATCAAAGCCATTTGCGAAGGCATCGACGAAATGCCGGCAATTGATGAAACTATTAAAAAAGAAGTAGAAGCGGACTATCAAAAAAATGGATTGAGTTGGTTGCAAAACGAAGTAAAAAATACCGACCCCGATTTTTATGCGGTAGGCGAAACAGAAAATCCCATGCGTTTAATGAGGGCACTCACCTTTAAATTATCTACACAAAAATCTATCCTTGCTTACCGAAATTCAACCATAAAAAAACGTCCTTTTGAAATAGAAAAATATGTCATTGACATTGAGAAAGCTGCCCTATACAAAAATATAAATGATCGTGTAGAGCATATGCTTACACAAGGTTTAGTAACAGAAGCCGAAGCATTATATCCAAAAAAACATTTGAAAAACTTGCAGACAGTAGGTTACACAGAGCTTTTCAGTTATTTTGATGGCAACTGCGATCTTCCTTTTGCAATAGATAAAATAAAACAACACACCCGCAACTATGCCAAAAGACAAGTAACCTGGTTTAAAAACCAAGGGCAATACACACTTGGCTCAGCGAAAGAAATTGCGAGGGTTGTTATGCATTTGGAAGGTTAAAATTTATTTTCTTTACTTGCATTTTCTGGGCAATAAATTACCGGAAGCTGCTGATTACAGAATTTCTATAAACTGAAGATCCTGCTCAAATTCTTTAAACTCTTTTTGCACTCGATGCTTTTGTGTGTCGGTAATGAAAATTTGTGTATTTAATCCTTTCACATATTGAATCAACTTTTCACTTCTAGACTCATCTAACTTTTCAAAAATATCATCTAATAGCAAGATGGGCTTTTGAGCTTGATGATTATTAATTAAATGATATTGCGCCAATTTCAATGCAAACAAAAAAGATTTTCGCTGCCCTTGTGAAGCCACTTGTTTTAATGGCATCCCATTCATTGTAAATACTAAATCATCTTTATGAATTCCATAATTTGTTCTTGCAGTAATTACGTCTTTAAACAAATTTATTTCTAATAAATTCAACAAGGGCTGCTGCAGTAATTTTGAATCATATTCAATTTTTATTTCTTCAATATCATTGGCAATTACTTGGTAAATAGCGGTGGCCTCTTCGATTAATTTTTGCACAAATACGTTTCGCTTTGCTACAATGGGCTCGGCATGATTATTCAATTGCGCATTGTATAAATTCAGCAATGTTAAATCCGTTGGAATTTCCCCTTTACAACTTTTCAAATACGCATTTCGTTGCACTAGCAATTTAGCATAGCTTGAAATATGCTGCAAATATTCTGGATCAATTTGTGCAATGATTCCATCTAAAAATTTGCGTCTCAACTCACTGCCTTCCGTTATTAATTGTGTATCATCTGGCGCTATTATCACACACGAATATTTGCCGATATGGTTGGATAATTTTGAATACACTTCCTCATCACAAGAAAACTCTTTTTTCCCATTTTCTCGAATGATGCATTTTACTTCTATTTCATCGTCAAAAACCCCTTTGATAAACATGCCTTGTGTGCCATTTTTGATACAATGCAAATCGTTCGAAACAAAATAACTTTTCGTAAAACACAAATAATAAATGGCATCTAAGATAGATGTTTTCCCTACTCCATTTTTACCAATTAAACACACAACTTCTTTTTCAAACAAAAAAGATTGTTGTTCGTAATTTTTAAAATGAAACAGCGAAATATTTTTTAATGACGACATGAAACACAAATATACAAATGCATCTGTTGATTGTAAAAATGTATATTTTCAGTCTACATCAATGAAATGAAATAGGGAACTTTACATTCGGAGCATTTACTCCAATTTTCTCTTATAAAACTTTTAATAGCCTCGCTCATTTTTTAGAACGGCCACTGCTTTGCTTCTGAATAAAAAACCACAAAAAACACCATATACAAAACCGCCTATGTGTGCCCAATATGCCACATTATCCGTTCCGATTGTTTTACCTAAATTGCCATATCCATTCATGAATTGCTGCGCTATCCAAATCCCTAAAAACAAGATAGCAGGCACACGGAATGAGGTGAATAAAAACAATACAAACACCTTGATTTTTGAAGTAGGAAACATAACCAAATATGCACCCAAACAAGCCGAGATAGCTCCAGAAGCTCCTATGCTAGGAACAACACTTCCCATATTAAAATATACATGCGTTAACGAAGCAACCACGCCACCAATCAAATAAAATAATATGAATTTAAAATACCCAATTGTCGCTTCGATATTGTCTCCAAAAATCCATAAAAACAACATATTCCCTATCAAGTGAGACCAGCCTCCATGCAAAAACATATTCGTAAACAACGTAAACAAATCTTGTGCATTCATAATTTCAGAAGGGATGCACCCATAATCCAAAACATAATTTTGATGCAAGGATGCAGGCATTGAAACTTGCCTAAAAAACAAACCGATATTGATTGCTATGAAAACATATGCAAAAAATGGTTTCGTTCCATTTTTAATGTTGGTATCGCCAATTGGGAAAAACATACGATTGCTTAGTTTTTTAAATAATATTGAAGACTGTCTATATCCACTTTTTTATAAAAAGTTTGCTGCAATATTTTATTCTTGTTGTAAACCATTACTTGAGGAATGCCTTTGTACTCAAATATTTTTTTAGTCATATTCGCCATCTCTACAGACACCGTCATCGGAACATCTTCTGTTATGCCGGCTTCTTTTATAAACTCTTGCAAATTGTCATATAAATTATAGCCTGTTACTAATAAAATAGTGGTATTTTTAAATTCATTCATGCGGCTTTTTAATTCATTGGTAGCCCCAATGCAATGCCCACAGCCTGGATTAAATAACATCAAAATAAAACTGTTGTTAGCAGGAATATCTTTGTTGGTAAAAACGGTTCCTTTGGAAGTCAATACCGAAAAATCAAAAAGCGGAGCGCCAATTACAGCATCTGGTTTTTCGGGTTTTGTGGCTACCACCGTATCTGCATGGTTGTGTGTTGCAACAACAACCTCCTCCTT